>JAADHA010000666.1 GCA_013152105.1 Oligoflexia bacterium
TCGAGGGACCTGGGCGGCGGCATTGCACACCTCGCCCCGGAAAGACCCAGGGCAGGCATCGCCGCGGCAAACCCACCTCCCATCGACCCACTCGCCCGCCGTTCAGGCCACGATCTTGCGAAAACGCAGGCTGGCTGCGGCCAGGATCACGACCCCGGATCCCATCAGAATGACCGCCTGGGGCCACAGATCTTGCATCTGCGCCCCCTTGAGCAGGATCGCCCGCGAGCCCTCCAGGTAGAAGCGCAGCGGGTTGATCCAGGTGATCGGCTGAAGCCAGCTTGGCATGGCGTGGATCGGTGTCAGTGTGCCGGACAGAAGAAGCGCTGGCAAGACGATGACGAAGGCCCCGATGAATGCCTGCTGCTGGGTCTGGCTGCTGGTGGAGATGAGCAGGCCCAGCCCGACGGTGTTGAGCAGGAAGAGTACGTTAAAAGCATAGAAAAGCAGCATACTTCCGCGCAGTGGCACGCCGAAGATCCAGGCCCCCGCGGTGATGGCCAGGCTGACATCGACCAGACCGACGATGACGTAGGGCATCACCTTGCCCAGCATCAGGACCAGGGGCGGCAACGGGGTCACGCGGACCTGCTCCAAGGTGCCGACCTCCTGCTCGCGGGCCAGGCCCATGGCGGTGATGAGCATGGTGACGATGAGCAGCAGCATGCCGGCGATGCCGGGCACCATGTAGATGGCAGAGGAGAGGCGCGGGTTGAAGAGCAGGCGCGGGCGGACCTCGACCGAGGGCAGGCCGCGCGTGCCACCGGTGGCCTTTGCCAGCCGCTGCCGAGCCAGGATCAGACCACGTTCGCCCAGGTAGCGACTGACCGCACTAGCGGCGATGCCCGAGCGGGTCGGGTCGGTGCCATCCAGGATGACCTGCAGCTCGGTCGGCGTACCGCGGCTGAGGTCTCGCGCGAAGCCATCAGGCACGACCAGGGCGACCGCGACTGTGCCGCGCTCCAGCAGGGCGTTGGCCTGCGCCACCGAGTCCACCGATCCGGTGCGCTCCAAGGTGCCGTCCGCCAGCAAGGCCTGCACGGTCTGCCGAGATTCCGGCGAGCCGTCCTGGTCGACGACGACGGTCGGGACGTGGTCTACGTCCAGGTCGATGGCGTAGCCCAACAGCAGGAGTTGCACGAAGGGCGCGACCGTGAGCAGGAAGACGATCCGGCGGTCCTGGAGGGTCTGGCGGACCTCTTTGAAGAAGACCGCGCGGTACTGCACCAGCCAGGTGCGCAGCCTGCCAGTGGCGGGAGTGCTCATGCCAGCTTCCGGGTGAAGCGGACCGTGGACACGGCGATCATCACCAAGGCGAACAGGGCCAGCATGGCGACCTGGCCCCACAGCTCGGCCACACCGTTGCCTTTGAGCAGCACGCCTCGCAGGATGGCGATGTAGTAGCGCGCCGGCACCAGGTGAGAGATGACGCGCAGGAAGAGGGGCATATTGTCGATGGGGAACATGAAGCCCGACAGCAGCATGCTGGGCAACATGGCGGACAGCATCGAGGTCTGGGTGGCGACCATCTGGTTTCGGGTGATGACCGAGATGAGCAGCCCCTGGCCGAGCATGCCCAGCATGAAGAGCAGGCTGGCGAAGGCCAGCAACACCAGGCTCCCGCGGAAGGGCAGGTCGAAGACCCAGGCGCTGGCGGTCATCACCAGCAGGACCTGGACGCAGCCCATGGCCAGGTAGGGCAAGAGCTTCCCGATCACGATCTCCAGCCGCCCGACCGGGGTCGCGAAGAGCTGCTCCATGGAACCGCGCTCCCACTCGCGGGCCACGGCGAGCGAGGTCAGCAGCACGGCCACCAAGGCCAACACGTAGGCGGTGACGCCGGGCACCAGGAAGAGGGCCGATCGCGCGGCCGGGTTGAAGCGGGTCCAGGTGCGAGCCGAGAGCGGGAGGCCACCAGAGCCCTTCTCCAGAAGCCCCGCCTCTGCCGCGATTCGAGCGGTCGCGACCTGGGCCATGATGTCGGCCCGAGCGAGGGCCTGCTGGGCCGTGTTCGGGTCCGAAGCGTCGATCTGCAAGCCCACGACGGCGGTCTCGCCACGATCCAGCGAGCGGGCATAGCCCTGGGGGATGGTAAGCACGGCGGTGGCACGATCGCTGGCCATCAGGCGGATGGCTCGGTCGGGATCCAGCAGGTCCGCGCGATATTCGAATTCCTGGGCAGCGACGAAGTCCTGGACCAGGGCGCGGCTCTGCGGGCTGCGGTCGAGGTCCGCCACGGCCAGCGGGATGTGGTCGATGTCGAAGCTGATCCCGAAGCCGAAGAGCAGCGCCATGATCAGCGGCAGCAGCAGGCCCAGGTAGAGGGTGAGCGGGTCGCGGCGGATGTGCAGCGACTCCTTGTGCGCCAGGGCCCACACCCGGATCAGAAAGCGGCGGGCCCTCATGTCGCCCCTCCAAAGGCCCTGGACGCACCAGCGGCCTGGGCGTTTGCGTCGACGACGGCCAGGAACACATCCTCGAGGGTGGCTTCGTCCTCGTCGATGCTCACCGGACCAGAGAGGGCGGCCTGGATCGCGGCGGCGTCGGTCGGTGCCTGCGCGGCGACCCGCACCCGCAGCCCGGCCCCCAGGGTCTGAACCTCGACCGCACCAGGCAAGGCCAGCAGGCGCGCCCGAGCGTCCTCCCCCCGAAGCCCCGGGCCACGGACGACCCAGATCCGCCCCGGCACAAAGCGGGTCTTCAGCCCGGCGGGCGTGTCCAGGGCCGGTAGACGACCAGCGACCATCAGGCCCACCCGGTCGCAGTACTCGGCCTCGTCCATGTAGTGGGTGGTCACGAAGACGGTGCCCGAGGCGGCCAGCGAGCGGATCAGGGCCCAGAAGCGGCGACGGGCGACGGGGTCGACCCCGGCGGTGGGCTCGTCGAGAAAGATGATGCCCGGCTTGTGGAGGATGGCGCAGGCCAGGGCGACCCGCTGCCGCATGCCGCCGGGGAGCTGGCCGGTGGACTGGTCGACCTGGCTGACCAGGTCCACCTGTTCCAGGACCGAGGCGATCCCCTGGCGCAGGCTGCTGCCGGACATCCCGTAGGCCCCACCGAAGAACTCCAGGTTGTGGCGGACCGTCAGCTCGGGGTACAGCGAGAAGCGCTGCGACATGTAGCCGATGCTGCGCTTGACCTGCTCTGGGCTGGTGCTGATCCGGTGGCCGGCCACGATGGCGTCGCCCTCGGTCGGAGCCAGCAAGCCGCAGAGCATGCGGATGGTGGTCGACTTGCCGGCGCCGTTGGCCCCCAGGTAGCCGAAGATTTCCCCTCGGCCGACCTCGAACCCGACCCGATCGACGGCGGTAAAGGTGCCGAAGCGGCGGGTCAGGTCCTGGACCACGATGGCAGCAGGAGCGGTCACGCCGCGGCCTCTTCCAAGGCGCCGATACGCGCGACGAACACATCCTCGAACGACGCTCGGGTCGGTTCGAGATGCGCGTCGACCCCGGCCAGACGCTCCCGCAAGGCCGCCGTGGCCCCCGGCTTGACGACCACGCGCAGGCGCGCGCCGGCCGGAGAGGCGGCTTGGACCTCGGGCGCGGCCTCGACCAGCTCCTGGAGCACGGCGCGGTCGCCTCCCTCGACCACGAAGACGGGGTGGTCCAGGTCGTGAACCAAGGTGGCAGGTACGCCCTGGGCGATCAAGCGACCGCAGTGGAGCAAGCCCACGCGGTGGCAGCGCTCGGCCTCGTCCATGTAGGGGGTGCTGACCAGCACCGCCATGCCCTCCGCGACGAACTCGTCGAGCAGGGTCCACAGCTCGCGGCGGCTGACCGGGTCGACGCCGTTGGTCGGCTCGTCCAGCAGCAGGACGCGCGGTTCGTGCAGCAGGGCGCAGGCCAGGGCCAGCTTCTTGTACATCCCGCCGGACAGGTCGTCGGCACGACGGTCCACGAAGGGGCTCAGGCGGGTCAGGGCGAGCAGGCGCTGAATACGCTGGCGCGCCTGGGCCCGTGGCAGGCAGAAGAGCTGCCGGAAGAAGTCGAGGTTCTCACCCACAGACAGGTCGCCGTAGAGGCTGTAGCGCTGGGGCATCATGCCGACGGACTCCCGCACCCTGGGGTCATCGGGGGCCAGCCCCAGGACGACGACGCTGCCCTGGTCCGCGTCCATCAGGCCGGCGATGATGCGGATGGTCGTGGTCTTACCCGCCCCGTCGGGCCCCACCAGGCCGTAGATCTCACCGGGATGAACGTCCAGGCTGATGCCGTGCAGGGCTGTCAGATCCCCGAAGCGGCGCACCAGGTCGCGGATCTGGATGGCGGGCTGCCCTGGGGTCGCTGGGGTCGCTGCCATCACTGCTTGTCGCCCAGCAGCTTGACGACGACCGGCATGCCGGGACGCAAGGCGCTGTCGGCGTTGTCGACAGAGACCTCGACCCGGTAGACCAGCAGGTCCCGGTCGGTGCGGGTCTGGATATTGCGCGGCGTGAACTCGGGTTGTGTGGCGATGGTGCTGATGGAGCCCACGAAGACCCGGTCGGGCCAGGCGTCAGCGTAGACTTGGGCCGAGCCACCAAGGCTAGCGGCGGCCAGATCGGCGTTGGGCAGGTAGAAGGCAGCCTTGGCGACCGAGATGTCCACCATGCTCGCCAGCGTCACGCCGGGCGGAACCAGCTCGCCCAGCTCGTAGGGGAGGAGCTGGATGGTGCCGTCGCTCGGGGCCTTGAGCACGCACTCGTCGACCGCGACCCGGGCGCGCTCCAGGCTCGCCTCGCCGGCGACGACCTGCTTGT
>JAADHA010000110.1 GCA_013152105.1 Oligoflexia bacterium
CCCGTGATGACGACCGCCAGCAATGGTGCCCACGAAGGGCTCCCGGAGCCCTGGATGACCGTGCCTCCGCCCGATGATGGTGACGCCTTCGTGCGGACCTTGGCTGCTGCGATGGCACGCGCCTTGCTAGACCCTGGTCTTCGAGACCGCTGCCGAGCGGTCGCCCAGACGCTCCCGGATGATGGTGCCTTCGAGCAGCTCACCCGGCTCGCGCTGACCCTTCACCCCTGACCTACCCTTTCCCCCCGAACCGACCGGATGGTGATGAAGCACCTTCTCACGAGCTTGTGGCGCTGGACCCGCCGGTTGGTCCTGGCGCTCGCCCTGGTCGGCGTCATCGGCGCCGCTGTCGCCGCGGTTCTCTACAAGCAGCACGTCGTCGACGATCCCGGCGAACACATCTCGCGGGACGCCATCATGGCGATCATCGCCCAGGAGTCGCCGGTCCTCTACTCGGACGGGCAGCACCGGATCGGGGTCTTCTTCGCCCAGGAGCACCGCGACTACGTCCCCTATGACCAGATCCCAAAGGCCTGGGTGGATGCCATCACGTCGTCCGAGGACAAACGCTTCTTCGAACACCACGGGGTCGATTTCAAGGGGGTCGTGCGGGCCATGCGGGACAACCTGTTGGCCGGGCACATCGTGGCGGGTGGCAGCACTGACCCAGCAGACGGCAAAGAACTTGTACTACCGGCCGGACCGGTCGATTCGCAGCAAGTGGGAAGAGCTTCTCAACGCGTTGCGCTTGGAAGCCCACTACTCCAAGCAGGACATCTTGGAATTCTACGCCAACCAGTTCCACGTCAGCGCCAATGGGCGCGGGCTGGGCATCGCTGCCCGCTACTTCTTCGACAAGGATGTGTCCGAGCTCGACACGCTGGAGTGCGCCTACCTCGCGGGCATGGTCAAGGCGCCCGCTACCTACAATCCCTTTCTGGGCCGCAGCCAGCAGCGCCAGGCCGAGGCGCGTGTGCGGGCCCGGGAGCGGACCCGCCACGTCCTCGACCGCATGCTGGAGAACGGCAAGCTCACCCCTGCCCAGCACGCGGCGCTGGTGCGGCGCGAGATCCCCTTCGCCCGCGGCACCTTCCGATATGACACCAATGTGCTCATCGACGAAGTCGCGGCTCGCTTGGATCAGGCGCCATTCCCTGCGATCTTCGCCGGGCTTGGAATCGACAACCCGTCGACCGCGGGCATCCAGATCGTGACGACCATCGACCGCGATGCCCAGCGGGGCGCCACCTATGCGCTGTGGCACCACCTGACGGAAGTGGGGCCGCTGCTGGAGGGGGCCGCCAAAGACTGGGCGGGGGCCGCGGCCTTTCGTCTGCCCGACGACGACGCCCCCAAGCACGATCCCCACGCGGTGCCCCAGCGCTGGGACTTTCGCAAGGCGGTGGTCACGGCCGCCGCTGGTGGTGACAGCCCGTCGATGATGCTGGACCTGGGCGGGCATGACTGCGTGGTCGACGGCGATGGCGTGAAGCGTGTCGCGACCGTGGTCGCCCGCGCCGCGAAGGGCAACCCCTGGCACAAGGCCCGCACCGCCGACATCGACGCGGTGGTGGACGCGCTCTCGCCGGGCAGCGTGGTCTGGGCCAGCGTGCGCACCGGGGCCAATGCGGACGACGCGGCCCGCTGCGATCTGGAGCTTCGGCCGACCTTGCAGGGCGCGGTGATGGTCCTGGAGGACGGACAGATCCGGGCCATGGTTGGGGGCAATGACAACAAGAATTTCAATCGCGCCGTGACCGCTCAGCGCCAGCTTGGCAGCACCTGGAAGCCGGTGATCTACTTTGCGGCCATGCAACTCGGCTGGACGCCGACCGATGTGCTGGACAATCACGAGGGCCAGGCCTTTCGGTTCGAGGGTTCCTGGTACTTCCCGCGTCCCGACCACCACTCCGAGCCCCGGGTCAGCCTGGCCTGGGCCGGTACGCGCAGCGAGAACGTCGCCAGCATCTGGCTGCTGGCGCACCTGCTCGACCACTTGGACGAAGCACAGCTCCGCAAGCTGGCGGTCGAGGTGGACCTGGTCCGGCGGGACGGTGAGGATCGCGCGGCCTGGATCCGTCGGATTCGCGACGACTGGGGGATCATCTCGACCGAGGATCGCCTGCCAGAGGTCGCGTTCGGGGCGGTCAAGGCCGATCTGGTGGCGGATCTGGAGCAGGACGGTGATCTCGCCGAGGCCCGCGAGCTGCGGGCGCTGTCCTTTGGCAGCGGTGCCCGTTCCGAAGAAGCCCGCATCTCGGGTCAGCGGGGTGCCAGGGACAAGCTGGCTCAACTACGTTTCAACCTGCTGCGCCTCGAAGGGCTCTCGGACCGCTGTGTGGCCCAGGCCGCCGCGCTGCAGTCGGCGATGGACGAGGGGGGCACGCTTCGACCAGACCAGGTCGAGGACCTGCGGCTGCGACCCTACGGGGGCACCCTGCAACTCGGCTGCGGTGACACGGGCGAGGGCTGGGCCACCGTTGGGGAGCACCTGCTGGCCGCGGTCGCGGAGGGCGTGCAGATCCCGCTGGGGCCGCTCAACCAGATGCGGGTCGACGGGCGCCTCCGACGCGACACCCTTCAGCGGCTGCGCCGCGGCATGACCCGACGCGCCCTGGTCCTGCGCCAGGCGGACCTGTGGAGCCTGGACGTGTTGGTCTATCACCCCGACTTCCGGCTGCTGGTGGGGATGCGCTACGTCGCCCTGCTCGCCAACAGGCTGGGGGTCAGCCAGGACCTGCCGCCGGTGCTCTCGCTGCCGCTGGGGGCGGTGGACATCAGCCTGCAAGATGCCGCGCTGCTGTACCAGGGCATGCTGGCAGGAGACGCTTGGACCTTTCCGGGACAGGTGAGCCTGCCCGGTGGGGTGGGCGGGTCCACGCGGACCCAGGCGGTCGGCTCGCCTCCAGCGGGGCCCTTGCTGATCGCCGAGATCCGGGACCGCACCGGGTCGGTGCTGTACCGCGCTCGACCCCAGGCGGTCAGCTTGACCGAGCCCGCGATTGGCCGACAGGTCGGTGATATCTTGCGCAATGTCGTGCGGTGGGGCACCGGTCGCCGGGCCAACGGCACCATCACCTTGAACGGCAAGCCCGTGCCGGTGGCGGGCAAGACCGGCACCACCAACGGCTACCGCAACGCCGCCTTTGTGGGCTTTGTTCCCAAGGTGGTGCCTGGTCCTGATGGGCCGCTCTGGCGTTGGGGGCGGGGCTACACCGTCGCGGTCTATGTCGGGTACGACGACAATCGATCCATGCGTCGCGGCAGCGTGCGCCTGCAAGGGGCCAACGGCGCGTTGCCGGCCTGGATCGGGACCGCCCAGGCGCTGGCAGATGGCGGTTTGCTGGGCGGCGGCGTGATGCCCGCGACGGGCGAGTGGCAGGCGGGAGAGGGCTTCCGTCGGGTCGCCGTGGCCAAAGGCAGCGGCTTGCCCTTGCAGCGGG
>JAADHA010000051.1 GCA_013152105.1 Oligoflexia bacterium
CAAGCTCGCCAGGCGCGCCCGCTCGGCCTGGAAGGAGACCAGCAGCGTGCCCGTGAGCTGCTGCTGGTCCAAGGCGTGGTAATCCAGCGGATCCACGACCTTGCCATCCTTGTGCATCTCGTAGTGCAGGTGAGGGGCTGTCGAGTGCCCCGTGTTGCCCGAGAGCGCCACGACCTGGCCCGCCGTGACACGCTGTCCCGCCTCGATCCGGTTCTCGGAGAGGTGGAGGAACTTGACGAGGTAGCCATCATCGAGCTGGATCTCGACGCAATTCCCATTGTTGGCGTGGTTCCAGTTCGTGCGGGTCACCAGGCCCTTGGCCGGAGCCATGACCGGGGTGCCGACTGGCGCCTTGAAGTCCATGCCCTTGTGGCTGGGCCGATCCTTCAACAAGGCCGTGATCTGCTCGTAGTCCGAGATCGGTCCACCTCGAAGACGACGCTCGACGCCCCGGCCTTCGGCGTCCCAGTAGGTCGCGAAGTGCTCGCCTGGCGGCTGCCACCGCCACGCTTCCAGCGTCCTTCCAAGCTTTTGCGAGTGGAAACGCGCCCCGAGTACCTCGACCACGCTGTCCTGGCTGGGGCGCCAGATCACCTCGATCTGATCGCCCTTCTGGATGTCGCTGGTCAGGTCCAGATCCCACCAGAACAGGCGCGAATAGGCTGCCGAGACCGCATCCCCGGGCTCGCCCAGCGCGTCGCGAAAGGTCCACGCAAGCGAGTGGTCAACGACCGCCTTGGTCACCTGCCAACCAGCGGGGACCGCCACGCTGGCCTGGGCATCAGGAGCCGCCTGGGGAGCGATTTCCGCCGCAGAGGCTTCCGCCGCAGGCCGCAGGGACTTCCGCCGCAGAGACTTCAGAAGCTGTTGCGTCGGTCGACGGACGGTCGAGCACCATGACCAGGTTCAGGGCGAGAGAGCTGCCCAGGATGATGTACAGCAGCCAAGGCTTGCCGAGGGGAGGTTGGATCATGGCGGACCTCAAGTGCGCGAGCGGGGGCGCATTGCGGAGAGAGGGAGCAACAGAGCGAGCGAGCAGCAGAGCGAGGGAAGGCCACCACTCTCGCAAGTCGGTTCAGACCTGTCAACTATTCAGGTAGAATTCACCTGAACTTCGGCGTCCATCACTCAGCTCTGATCGCTAGCGTAGCGCCGTCGATGCTCGTCTCCTAGCGCCAGGATCGCGTCCATGCACCGCTGCGCCGCGATCTTCCAGGCGCCGGCATCATCAGTCCGATCCGTCAGGTCTGAGAGGTCCAAGGGAGCACCAAAGATCACATCGAGGGGGTAGCGCCGGGCCTGCGTGAAGTTGCGCAGGATCTCAATGAGCAGGTTGTTCTGGGTGCCCAGCACCCAGACCGGAATGACGAGCACGCCGTCTCCCGCCTGCAAGGCGACACGCCCGACGCCGCGAGTGGTTCGCAGCAGGCTGTAGGGGTCAGGGCCCTTGTTGCGCGTGCCCTCGGGGTGGATCCCCATCACCGTGCCTGGCTGCCTCAGCTCGGCCACGCAACGGTCCAAGGCGTAGGTGTTGAACCGGGTCCCCGCGCGACTTCGGACGATGGGCGGAAACATCGCCATCCCGCTCATCAGCATATTGACCAGCGGTCCCAAGGGGTGATCGTAGAAAAAGGTGGCCCGCACCGGAAAAAACAAGCGCCGGCTCAGCTTGGTGTAGTGGAAGGTGACCGCCATGATCTGGAAGAAGTCGAAGAAGCTGCGATGGTTGGCCACGAAGAGCACGCGATCCTGCGGCCCCAGCCCCGTCACGTGCTCCAGCCCGACCAGGCGAAGGCGCCGCGAGCAGGCCGCACCGGTCAGGGCGACCATGAAGATCGAATTCCACAGACGGGACCACCAGCCCAGGTGCCGAACGCACCAGTCCGCCACGCCAAAGTTGAACCGCACAAGGGCGGTCAGGCGCTCGAGCTGTCGCGGGGTCGGGAGGGGGGCTGACGACACATCGAGCGCCTAACCAGCAGGCCTGGACCGTCACAACAGCGCCCCTCGATGGGCACGCCTCCACCCCAGCCAGCAGGGTTCCCCCACGTCGCCAGAAGCAGAATGGACGCACCCTAATCTATGAGCTTATGCTATACCTTGACACGTCAAGCTACAGCCTCCCACGCGAACCACCCAACGAGCCCTGTCATGAGCGCGACCCTGTTCTCAGCCCCTCCGTTCTCTGCCTCACTGATCTCGCCTCCGCAGACCTCCGTGGAAGCTCTCCGAGTGAACGGGACCACATCGCCGCCCAAGCCGCTGTCGGCACCACCCGCCCGCGGACAGCCGCCCATCCGGCTGGGCATGGCTGATCGCTCCCGCGGCACCGCGCCATGTCCCGCAAAGACACCGCAGGTCCTGCTGCGACCAAGGGCGGCCCCGGCGCGCCTGGGCGAGGACTTCAGCCAGGACTGAGCGAGGAGCGGGCGCTGACTGAGCGAGGACCGGGGGCCCGATTCAGAGCTTGCAGCTCAGAGGTTGCAGCTCAGAGGTTGTACATCATGTACTGAAGCACCATCAGCATCTCGGTGCTTGCGTTCTTGGCGACCCGGAAGGTGGCGTAGACCACCTTGCCCTCACCGCTGGTAAAGCTGACCAGCAGCGGCGAGGTGGGCAGGCTGTAGGTGCTGGTACCGACCCGATAGCTGACGTTCCCCGTCAGGTGCTTGCTGACACCGTCAGTGACCGACTCGATCGGAGCCCACACTGGCAGGTCGTACTCGATCTCGATGTAGTTGGAGTCCAACCAACCAGCCAAGGCGCCATCGCTGACCGATGCGTTGACCATGCCGTATTCGCCGAGCTGCGCCGCGTCTGGTGTGGCGTCGTCGCCGACAAAGTCGATGCGGTCGGGCCAGGTCTGCTCGACCAGATCGTAGGACCAGTCGCTGGCGTAGATGGTGCCGCCATTGCTGACGTACGCTTGAAGGTTGGCCTGCACCGTCTCATACACCGGCGTCGCGCCAGTGTCCTCGGCGCCGGTCCCGCCGCCCAAGCCAGCGTCGCTGGTGTCCGGATCGGCGTAAAAGATCCCGGACTCGGTCGATCCACCATCGAAGAAGATGATGTCGTAGGCCAACAACTGGTCGAGGTCGGTCAAGAAGCCCGTGAGCTCGGCGCTGTCGAGCCCATTGACCTGCACATAGTTCCCAAAGCCCATGTTCTGGAGCACCAGCGCGAAGTCGTCATAGGAGCCAGACACGATGGCCACGTTGACCTGCAAGGGATCGAAGCAGGGCGGGTCATCCAGCGCCAGATTCTGCCCGTCCGAGAGCCAGATCCCGGTGGCTTCCTGGTCGGTCAGGCGGTCCGCGCCATAGGTGACGAAGATGTCGTAGTCGCGTTCCGAGGGCAGCGCGTCGATCAACCAGTAGCCATCCCGATCGGTGTAGGCGATCCGGGTGTCGACGATGCGATCACCATCCTTGACGTGCGTGTAGACCTCGGCGTCCTGGAGCCAGGTCTTGCCCGAGGGGTCACAGATCCGACCCGAGAT
>JAADHA010000144.1:0-786 GCA_013152105.1 Oligoflexia bacterium
CATGGACCAGCTCGGCCGAGTCGCCCAGGCGCTGCGACTGGCCACCCGAACGGACCTGTTGCTGGGGCTCACCGGTTGGACCCTGCTCTTCGTGCTGGCTCGCCCGCTCGCCGGACTGTTCAGCCATGACCCAGAGGTGGTGGCGATCACCACCACCTACCTGCGCGTCCTGCCCGTCGGCCACGCCTTCCTGGGAATCCTCCAGGTCGCCGGCAGCACCTTCAACGCCATCGGGCGCCCCCTCACCGCGGCCGCCCTCACCCTGCTCCGCGCACCGCTGCTGACCGCCGGCCTGGGCCTGGCGGGCAATGCTCTCTGGGGCCTGCCTGGGATCTTCGGCGGCGCAGCCTGCGCCGTCGTGATCAGCGGCGTTGTGGGATGGCTGGCGCTCGGCCCGCTGCGACGCCCCCTCGACCGACCACAACCCTCCCCCGTCCTCACCAGACCCGGCCACGCCCGACAGGAGCCCTGATGCACGTTGACCCGACCCTCCGCCAGCAGATCATGTCCCAAGTCCAGGGCACCCTGTCCCTGTCCCTGGCCTATATCGGCATCACCAACCACCTCTTCGCCGCCCTGGCCGCGGACGGACCCGCCACCGCAGGGGACCTGGCAAACCGCGCAGGAGTGGACGCCGCCTACGTCCAACGCTGGGCCGACGCGGCCAGCGCCTTTGGCCACCTCGCCCGAGACGGACAGACCTTCAGCCTCAGCGATCAAGGTCGCGCCTTTCTCCCCGATGCACCCGGCACCCTGATGCCCTTCGCCATCCAGGCCGTGCTCTCC
>JAADHA010000144.1:852-4392 GCA_013152105.1 Oligoflexia bacterium
TCGACCGTCATGCCCTGGTTCGGCCCCATGCTGGAGTCCACCTTCGGGCCCATCTTCGCCGACACCGTCCTGCCCCTGGTCCCGGTGCTGAGCGAGGTCGGCCAGCGAGGCGGTCTGGCCGTGGACCTGGGCTGCGGCAACGGCTGGTACCTGCGCCGCATGGCCGCCGCCTTCCCCAAGCTGCGCGGGGTCGGCATGGACATGGTGCCTGCCAACATCCAGGGCGCCATCGCCGCCGCCGACCGCGACGGCCTCTCGGAGCGCCTGGACTTCCGGCTCGGTGACCTCCACCACTTCGCCGTCGACCAGCCCGCTGACCTGGTCATCATGAACCGGGCCCTGCACCACGTCTGGGGCCAAGGTTCGAAGCGCGTCATGGCCCGGCTCGCCAGCCACCTCGCCCCCGGCGGCGCCGTCGTCATCTGGGAGCCCCGCTGGCCCGACGACCCAGCCGGAATGGCCGCCTCCCCCAAGCTGCGGGGCATGGCCTTCCAGAACCTGGCTGAGCACGTCCAGGGCAACCACTTCCTGCGCCCCGACCAGGTCGAGGACGCCCTGCGCGGCGCCGGCCTGAGCCCAAAGCGCCACCTCTTCGCGGAGGGCACCGAGATGGTGATCGTGGGACGAAAGGAGGGGGGGCGCGCCTGAGGTCCACCGTACGCCGCCATGTATTGGTACTCTATGGGTACTGGTCTACCGCCCATGCCACCATGTCCATGCAGCACTTGTCGACGGGCCCCTTGACCCAACAGGTCTCGGTGCACGCCTGCAAGAACGCCTCGCCCCATGCAGCGATGTAGCACGTTTTCTCATAGTCAGTCGTGTAGTCACTCAGACTCCACGTGTCGTATACATCTTGCTCTACGCACTTGCAGTCATTCATCACACCCATAGCATCCCAGTACCCGTTGTCCTCAGCGATGATGCAGGCACTGTTCTTCTCCTTTTCCGTCCAACCACTGTCGGCTGTGCCAGTGGGCGTAGTGCCGGTTTCGCTGCCGCAGTCCGCCGTCGGTGTCGTCGCGGTGCCCTCGTCCGTGGCGGCTTTTCCGCACGAGACGCAGAGGATGCTGGTGCAGACAGCGACAGCGACAGCGACAGCGATGGTGTAGGTTGTCCTGGTCATGTCGCTACTCCTCTGGACGGATTTGGTCGTCCAAATTGGTGCCGGTGTCCCGGTCCTGGTCTTCGAACAGGTAGGCCCAGTAGACCCTGGTGCTGTCGGTGCCACAGCCCTCGACATCGCTGGTCACGTCGCTGCCAGTGATCTTCAGGCGGTATTTCTGATTGGCGACCCCTGTGACGTACACGCGCTGTTTGCTGTCATCGGTGTTACTCAGCTTCACGGTGAGCCAACTGCTGGTTCTGGAATCGTAGGCTTGCAGGGCGAGATGGACTTTGTCGTGTGGGGCTGCTCCGGAGTCATGGCGGTGATCATACCACCAGATCGTAGCCTTGACCATGTCGACATCGGCATCGAGCGGGTCATCATCAAGCGAGATGTAGGAAGAGGACCCGTCATCGACACACACGATGCCTTCATCGGCGCGGGCCGGTTTGTCCAGGTTGTCCCACTTGCGCATTCGCAGCTTGCCCGCACCCGTCAGCTCGTCGAAGCCGGAGTCCAGGTAGGTGCCGGACTCGTCATAGCGATCTCCCATCAACAGCAGGCTAGCGTAGAGCACGCCCGGCGAGTCGATCATCGTGCCGGCGACATCGAGATACCAGTCCCGGTACAGGGCCGCCGAGCCCGTCACGGTGGGGGTCGCTCCGCTGGTGGCGTTGAGGCCAGTCGTGTACTGTGGGGAAGCGGTGCTGTCTTCGCTGTAGGCGTACTGGTGGTCGGTCGCACCCATCACGTCGACCAGGGTGCGCCCGGGTCTTGCCCCCGCGTGATGTCACCGAGCATGATCGACGCGACCCAGGTAGCGTGGTGGCTGCCGGTTCTCCAGCTCTTCGCCGTCGATCTTGGTGCGTCCGTGATGGCGTCGAGGCGTACCTGCATGGCGTCCCGCCGAGTCTCCAAGCGTCCCTCCAGCATGGCGGTGAACAGTTCTTGCTCAACGGAGAGGTTGTCAGGATGGTCTCGCCGAGTCGACTCGGGCAACAAACGCAGAGGCGCAGAGGCGCAAGGAGCCAGACTGGCACCATGTCAATCACCACGCCAATCGTGTGGGCAGGCAGCAGCCTTGGCTGGGGGTCAGCAGCTCAGCGCGAGGTTTCGGCGGTTCAGGCGACTCTCGCTCATCGCAAACTGATCCCGGGATCAGTTGGTCTGCACCGTGTCGGGTGTCGCCGCCCAGGCCCTGGTGGGGTGTGTGGTTGTAGATCTCGCGCAGCCAGTGTCGCAGCCGAAGCTCCAGCGCGCCGCAGTCGGGATCCACCTCCGGGCTGCCAGCCAGGTGGCGCAGCACGCTCTGAAGTGCGGTCCGGTTGAACCGCTCGATCTTGCCGTGGCGACGGACGACACCGGAGAGGCCTCGCTCACACGGCGGGGCGCCTGGGCTTCGGGAAATGTTATATATTAGATCCTGACCCCATCACTGGCAGGCCAGCCACTCGTCGCCCAGGTCCCAGGTCTTGATCAGCGTGTCCAGCCAGGGCGCCAGGTCGCAGACCTCGGCCGCCTTGGTCTGAGCATCGGCCCAGTCATCGACGTACTCGACGTGGAAGACAGACGGCCTTGCCCGCGTCGGTCAGGGTCTTCTCCAGCGCGCATTCGTCGTAGGCGGCACACTCTTCGTTGAGGCCCCAGTCGAACCAGGCTTCCAGGGCTTCGAGCTGGGCGAGATCGTTCTTGAGGCCCACCGACAGGCCCCGCTGGTGCGCCTGGTCGGCGATGAAGCGGTTGTAGTCGAGCTGCTCGGTGGCGTTGAGGCCCAGGCCGTTGCTGTTGCTGTAGCCGTCGACGTTGTCGGGCTCGACCCCGTCGCAGCCCTTGGTGAGCGCGAGGTCCAGGCGAGCCTGCATGAGCTGTCGGACGGTCGGGTCCATGATGTCGAGCCAGGCTTCTCCTGCCCAGCCATCCAGGTCCTTGCCGATGGCGGCATCGGGGAAGTCGGCGGCGTCGGGGCGCCAGTCTTCGAAGGACCCGGCCGAGAAGTAGCAGATCACCGTGCGGCCCTCGGTCTGGAGGGTGGCGAGGGTGTCGGTGGGCACGTCGAAGAGGTCGAGGTCCACCATGCTCACGTCGGGCATGGTGCTGGGGTCCACGGTACCGCTGAGCTGCCACTGCCAGGAGGTGCCGGGCGAGGGCTGCCAGGCGTCCCCCGGAGCGACCGGGTCGCCAGCGACGTAGTCCACGCAGGCATCGCCGTCGCGGACCTGACCGGTGTCGCAGCTTGGGGCGCGGCCACAGGCCAACAACAGGATCCACATGGTGCGCTCAGGGTTGCAGGCCGCAGGGGAGGGCCGAGAAGGTGAAGGCCGTGGAGATCGCGTCCGCGACGCCGTCGTCGTTGGTGTCCAGGTCAGCCAGGTCGGCCAGCAGGCTGGCGGCGTCGGGGTAGCCCAGGGTCTTCAGCACCGTGCTCAGGGCCG
>JAADHA010000410.1 GCA_013152105.1 Oligoflexia bacterium
CGGCCCCTGCTGACCGGTGGTGACTGATCGGGCTGGCGGGCGAGACCTGCGGCGGCCTCGGTGTCCCCCCTCTACGATGAACGGGGGTGACCAGTCCGGTCCCAGGGCAGGGCCAGGGGCGGGCGCAGGCGGTGGTGGTCGCGGACCAGGGCATAGGCGCGGGCCCCGACATCCTGGCCGCTCACCATCTTGTCCAGGCAGTGCTCGACGGGTCCAAAGCGGCACGAGAAGGCGCGCTTCATGCCCAGGTCGTGGCAGCTTCGAAAGCGGCCCCAGCCATCGGGCGGCCCGTCGACCCGGCGCACCGGCGGACGCTCCATGTCGGGAAAGCCGTCTTCATCCACCGGCAGGAACAGCTCGTCGTCTGGCCCCAGGGTGTGGAGGACCCGGCCATCTCGGTAGCCCACGAATCGCCGCGCCGGATCGTCGCTGTGGCCGATCGCCACGCCGATCTCGGTGCCGCCTGCCGAGAGCGCCTGGGCCATCGGGTCCAGGTCCAAGGCCAGCGCTTGTCCAGCCAGATCGGCGAAGATCACGGCGGTGGCATTCGCTTGGGGCAAGGGCAACAAGACCGCGACGAGAGTGTCGCGTTGCGGCGCGCACTCCACCAGGCCGCGGGCGATCGTCTCGGGGGAGAGGTGTGGGAGCACGAGCACGGCGCGCATGAGGAGGACTCCAGGCTGGTGGACTGTGTGAGCCTATCGCGCGGGCGATGCCTGGCTGGCGAGGGTATGGAGCCGGTCCGCCTTTGACGCTGCTGCCGATGGAGTTGAGCATGGCCCACGATCTCAAGCGCCTCCCTCGCGACCTCACGCCCATCCTGCGTCCGCGCAGCGTGGCGGTCATCGGGGCCAGCAACCGACCCGGCACCATCGGTGCGGAGATCACTCGGAATCTGGTGGTTCATGGCTTCAAGGGCCCGGTCTACCCGGTGCATCCCACCGCATTGTCCGTGCAGTCGATTCGCGCCTGGCCGGACGTGCGCCAGGTGCCCGACCCGGTGGACCTGGCGGTCATCGTCGTGTCGACCTCCTTGGTGCTGGAGGTGGCCAGGGCCTGTATCGAGAAGGGCGTACGCGGCATCGTCGTCATCACCGCCGGCTTCAAAGAGGCGGGCCCGCTGGGTGCTCAAGCAGAGCAGACCCTGACGGCCCTGTGTCGCGACAACGGCGTGGCGCTCGTCGGTCCGAACTGCCTGGGCGTGGTCAGCACAGACCCCGACACCTGCCTGGACGCCACGTTTGCGCCGACCTTTCCGCCGGCCGGAACCGTCGCGGTCGCCAGCCAGTCGGGCGCCTTGGGCGTGGCCATGCTCGACTACGCCAAGGAACTGAACATCGGCGTCTCGGACTTCGTCAGTATGGGCAACAAGGCCGATGTCTCGGGCAATGACCTGATCGCCTGGTGGGATGCCGATCCTCGCACCAAGGTGATCCTGCTCTACCTCGAGAGCTTCGGGAACCCGCGCCGCTTCGCCGAGCTGGCGCACCGCGTGACCCGAACCAAGCCCATCGTCGCGGTGAAGTCGGGGCGCAGCCGGCGTGGCAACCTGGCGGCCAGCAGCCACACGGGCAGCCTGGCGGGGGCCGAGGTCGCGGTACAGGCCCTGGTCGATCAGGCCGGCATCATCCGGGTCGACACGGTCGAGGAGCTGTTCGATATGGCCGCCTTCCTGGCCCACCAGCCGGTGCCTGCCGGGCGGCGGGTGGCCATCCTGACCAACGCTGGCGGGCCGGGAATCCTGGCGACCGACGCCGCCGAGGCCTGGGGGCTCGATGTCGTGGACCTGCCGGACCAGACAAGCGCTGCCCTGCGTGAATTCCTGCCGGCCTCGGCCAGCGTGCGCAACCCCGTAGACATGATCGCCAGCGCGACCCCCGAGCACTTCGAGCGCTGCGTGCGCCTGCTGCTGGACTGCGACGCCGTCGACGCCCTGGTCGTGCTCTTCGTGCCCCCGATCATCACGAATCCCGGCCAGGTGGGTCAGGCCATCGCCCGGGGCGCGCATGGATCGGCCAAGCCGGTGCTGTCCTGCTTCATGGGCCGGCAAGGGATCCCCGAGGCCCTCTCCACGCTCCAAGCCGCCCACATCCCGTCCTACTCCTTCCCCGAGTCCGCCGTCCGGGTGCTGGCGCGCTCGGCTCGCTATGGCGAATCACTACGGCGGCCCGAGGGCGTGGTGGTGACGCCTGCGGGTTTTGATCACCAAGGCGTCACCTCGGTCATCGACGCAGCCAAAGACGGCTGGTTGGGACCCAGGCAACTCGCAAGCCTGTGGGGATCCGCACGGCGGGGGGGCAGGTCGCGAGGACAGCGGGCGAGGCAGCCCAGATCGCCCGAGCGCTGGGCTTTCCGGTGGTCGCGAAGCTGGTCAGCGACCAGATCAGTCACAAGTCGGATGTCGGCGGGGTGAAGGTGGATCTCCGCCACGAGGGCGATGTCTTCTCGGCCTGGGAACAGGTCTCGGCGGCGCTCACCGCGCGGGGCCTGGGCGACCAGATGCAGGGCTTGCTCATCCAGCCGCTGGTGTCGGGCGGGGTCGAGTGCCTGGTCGGCGTCACCCGCGACCCCACCTATGGCCCCCTCGTCGCCTTTGGCCTGGGTGGCGTACACGTCGAGCTGCTCGGTGACGTGTCCTTTCGCATCCCTCCGCTGACCGACCACACGGCCGCCGAGCTGGTCCGCAGCATCCGCAGCTTCCCGCTGCTGGACGGCTACCGTGGCGCGCCGCCCGCTGATGTCGCGGCGGTCGAGGACATCCTGTTGCGGGTCAGCGCCCTGGTCGAGGCCTGCCCGCGGATCGCCGAGCTGGACCTGAATCCGGTCAAGGTGCTGGGACCCGGTCAGGGCTGTGTGGCCGTCGACGGGCGGGTCCGAGTCGGCTGAGGGGCCGTCGTCTACCGGCTGGTGATGTCGGCCGGGTCCGTGACGTAGAAGCCGTCGTAGGAGGTCAGCTCGCGCGACTCGGACAAGGTGCCGTCCTCGAGGGTGTCTATGGAGGAGATGACGCCCAGGCCCGGCGCGATGTACCAGGTCACGGTGCCGCTGCGGTCACCGAACATGCTCGAGTAGTCGATGATCTGGTAGCTCACCTTTACTGGCACGGTCGCGAAGATCCCGGCGGCGATCTCGATGTTGTCCACGGCGAGGACCGTCGCCGTCCCGGTCACGTCCCACTGGGCCGAGCCGGTCGTGCTGTCGACGCTGCTGTAGTCGATGTCCCAGGTCGCGCCCTCGAGCATCTCGGCTTGGGGCAGGGCCCGCTTGCTGGCGGCCGAGAAGACGATGGCGCTGAGGTCCTAGCCCATGCTGCTGACCGTGTAGCCGGTGACCTGGGCAGCGCCGTCGGTGTCGCAGCCCCAGTCTTCGCTGATCGTCATGCCGCCACCGGCACCGTCGTCGAGGATCCGCTCCAGGGTGACCGTGTTGTCGGTCTCGCTGAAGCCGGTCAGGCTGTCCGACTCGGCATAGGTCGTCCCATCGAAGAAGACCGTGTCGTAGACCCGGTAGGATGACGATTCGTTGGACAGGGGCGCGAAGAGGTTGCAGTAGGCGTCTTCGTCGACGATGCTGTCGCAGTCGTTGTCGATGCCGTTGGCGCGCGTCTCACTGGCACCGGGGTGGACGTCCGCGTCGGTGTCGTCGCAGTCATCGCCCTTGAGATCGGTCGGGTAGTAGCCGTCACCGTCGCAGTCGTTGTCGTCGGAGCCGTCGCAGTTGGAGTCGACACCGTCGTAGCAGTCGTCCGGGGCGTCCGGGTAGATGGTGTCGTCGGTGTCGTCGCAGTCGCCCGCGGCGACCGACCAGCCATCGCCGTCGAGGTCATCACTGGCCGTGCCGGCGTCGCCAGTGCCGCTGTCTGCGGTACCCGCGTCAGTGCCGCCATCAGCGGTGGCTCCGGCGTCGGCGGTGCCACTATCGCCGGTGGGCATCGTACCGGAGTCGATGGGGACATCGGACGAGATCTTCCCGCCGCAGGCGGTCAGGGCAAGGGACAGGCCGAAGCCAAGAATGATCGGGCACCTGTTCATGGTCTCTTCTCCGTTGGGCGGCGGCGCAGCTTATCCCAATAGCGAGGGGAACCGCTGGCCTTCATTAGCGGCGGGTATCACGCCCCAGTCACCCGGGGCCAGATCGCCCAGATCCAGCGCGCCAATGCGCTCGCGATGCAGGCCCAGGACGCGGTTGCCCAGGGCGGCCCACATGCGACGAACCAGGTGGTAGCGCCCCTCGATGACGGTGACGCGGACTTCACGCGGACCCAGCAGCAGCACGGTCGCGGGTTCAAGCGGCGTGGCCTCGCCGCGCAGCCGCAGCGTGCCGGCGGCCAGACGCTCGATGTCGTCGAGTCCTGGCGCTTGGGCCAGCAGCGCGCGGTAGGTCCGAGGCACGTGGTGACGGGGCGAGGTGAGGTGGTGCAGCAGCGCCCCGTCGTCGGTGAACAGCAGCAGCCCCGTCGTGTCCTTGTCCAGCCGCCCGACGGGAGAGAGGATCGGCTTACGGGCCGCAAAGCGTCCAGGGAGCAAGTCGTAGACCGTGCGCCCCTCGTCGTTGGCGCGGGTACACACGACGCCCAGGGGCTTGTGCATGACCAGGGTCAGCGGCGGGCGGGGGTCGAGGGGCTGCGCGTCGACCAGCAAGAGCCCACCCGGATCATCATCCTTGGGACCCAGCCCGTGCCCGTCCGAGCTCGTGACCCGGCGCCGGGCGAGGATGCGCTGCACGTCGCGGCGCGAGCCGTAGCCAAGGTTGGCCAGCAGACGGATCATCTTCACGGCGGACCTGGGCTGGAGCGAGAGGGGCCGCTTGGTGGCGGCACCGGCGACTCGGTGGTGACACCGGCGGCTTAGTCGGT
>JAADHA010000379.1 GCA_013152105.1 Oligoflexia bacterium
TTGACGTGGGTAAAGGTCGCGCTTGTGCTGATCTCCTGACGTGCGTTCTCGAACGAGAAGCCCCCGCCCAGACGGATCTGGCGAAAGTGACTCTGCGACACCTGGATCTGCACCGGGATCACGTCCACCGGCTGGCCGTCGGGCCCCATTTTCAGATCGGGCACGATGTTCACGACCGAAAAGACCCCCAGCGAGAACAGCCGCTGTTGCGTCTTCGCCAGGCGCGAGAGCTGGTAGGGCCGCCCGGTCTCGATCTCGATCTCGGCCAGGATCAGGTCCGTCGGGATCGTCGTGTCCCCGTCGACCGTCACCGCTCCAAAGGTGCAGGGCGGGCCCAGCTTGGCAGAGAGGACCACGTCGACCGCGCGTTCTTCCGGGAGGGCGGTGACCTGGGGACTCACGGTCGCGTAGGCGTAGCCCTGCTCGCGCAAGCGGGCCTGCACCAGCCCGGTGCTCTCCTTGAGCAGGTCCAGGTCGAAGCGCTCGCCCTCTTGCAAGGGGGCCTGGGCACGCAGCAGGCGCAGCAGCGGCCTCCCCACGATGTCCATGCCCGACAGCTCGATCGACCGGACCAGCGAGGGCTCGCCAGGCTCGACGTAGCCGACGATCCGCACCAGCGGCCCCCGCCAACGCCGAGCGGGTCCCAGCGTGATGACATCCCAGGCCCGAAACCGGGCGTCGAAGTAGCCCCGATGCGCAAACCACGTCTCCAGGCGCCACGCATCGAGCACCAGCGTGTCCTGGCTCAGAGACACCCGGCGCGACGGGGCCAGCCACGAGAAGGAACCCGAAGCCTGCTGAACCATCGCCGTGCGCGTGGCGTAGTCGCCGATGCCATCCAAGGCGCCACCGTTGCCGCGAAACGAGACGCGAGACACGATCGGCCCAGGCATCTCGCGGTGCGCACAGCCCCCTCCCAGCAGCAGCAGCATGCCCAGCAGCACAGCCTGAATCCGCAACAAGCAGGCTGATAGGGGCGAGCGGCGGTACACGAGGACTCCGAAACCGGACAGAGTGTGCCCCAAGTTTCGCGACGATGGGCGCATTCGGCACCGAGCGCACCAGGCGCAGCGCCACAAGTAGCGTGCACCAGGCTCTTGGCCATGCTTGCCTCGCACCCGGGCATCCATTACACGGCAGGCTCTGCGCTCGGGCGTCCCGAGTCAATCCCATCTGGAGGTTCGCCATGGCGAAAAAATCGGCGAAGGGTCGGGCGGTCATCCACCTGGAATGCACCACCTGCCGCAGCAGTGGCATTCCAGGCGTCAGCCGCTACCCTACCCGCAAGAACAAGAAGAACACGCCCGCCCGGCTCGAGCTGAACAAGTACTGTCGCTACGAACGCAAGTACACGATCCACAAGGAAGTCAAGTAGCGGCCAGCCCGGCACTGAATCCCGGCACTGAATCACGGTGACGCCGTCCCTTGGGGCGGCGTTATTGCGTTCGGATCCAGTCGGCTCCAGTCGGACCAAGGCCCCAAGGCCCCAAGGCAAACAGGCCAGCACCCCGTGGGGCACCGGCCTGATCGCATCCCTGTCGATGCGAGGAAGCGCCAGAAGATCAGAGTTGCTGACTGTAGAACTCGATCACGGCCTGGGTGTTCACTTCGAAAGGCAGGTCCTCGGCTTCGGGGGCGGAGATCATCTTGCCCGTCGCCTTTGCCGGATCGAACTCCAGGTAGTCTGGGCGTACACGCGCCGTGCTGGCTTCCAGGGCAAGCTGGATGAAGGGCTTGCTCAACGACTTTTCCCGTACGCTGACAACCTGACCGGGCTTCACGGAGAAGCTTGGCCGGTCGACGCGCTGGCCATCGACCAGGATGTGGCGGTGAACCACCAACTGCCGGGCGGCGGGAATGGTCGCAGCCAGACCCAGGCGCCACACGACGTTGTCCAGACGGGACTCGAGGTCGGTCAGAAGGTTGCGCCCAGACGGGCCCTTGCGACGCGAAGCTTCGGCCACGTAGCGCTTGAACTGCCGTTCGAGCACACCGAAGTGCATGCGCAGCTTCTGCTTCTCCATCAACCGGTCCCGGTAGTCAGAGGTCTTGCCACGGCGACGCATGCCGTGTTGGCCAGGCGGATAGGGCCGGTCCAGGGTAGCGGCAGTGGTCAGTCCAGGCAGCACGACGCCAAGCGCGCGGCAGACCTTGATGCGGGGTCCACGATAGCGGGCCATGTGGAATATCCTGGGAAGATTCGGAAAGATGACCCATCAAGGGCCAGTGATGCACCGGTTCGAGTCGCGCGCACGTGCTTCGGTATCGCGCAGACGGCCCGCCCTGCTATCGGATGAAGCGGACGCCGGCAAGTGCTCCAGAACGCGGCCGGCCCCACAGCCTGGTCCCAGTGACTTGGGTGAAGGCCCCGATCTGCGCAAGGCGGTCATTGCTCACCGGCTCAGTCCACGGTACCCTGTGGACTCGGCAGGAGAGATCACCATGTGCACGGCCTCGGCTTGTAAGGGTTGGACGGGTCGCCAAGGGCCGCTCCACCACTCATCTCGACTGGGCTTCACCCTGATCGAGTTGATGATCGTCCTCGCGCTGATCAGCATCCTCACCGCGGTGGGCTTTGTGTTGGCACGCGACATCATCCCCCAGTACGCCTTGGACTTCGAGAACTTCGTCAGCCAGTGCCGGACGACCGCCATCTCTACCGGGCGCCAGTGCCGCATCTTGATGGTCACCTACGACTCGGACTTGTCCTCGTTGAGTTCAAACAGCGGCAAGTACCTGGTTCAGTCGGCGATCTCCGGTGGCGGCTGGGACACATTGCCCATCGACACCACCACCGACTCCATTGACGACCAGAAGGGCACCGGAACCATCGACCTGTCTACTGGCGCCACCAAGCTACGCCACGTCGCCATCGACAACTGGGGCACCATCGGCGGCCCCGGCGTCTCCAACAACAACGCCATCGTCTTCGACTCGCGGGGTTTCGTCGCGAACCCGGCAACGGACTTCACCAACGGGCAGATCACGATCACCTTCGTGGACAAGGTCGCCGAGAATCGTGGCAGCAGCAACAAGTGGGCAGTCCACATCACCCGCGCCGGACTGGCCAAGATCGACAGCTCCAGGCGCGTCACGGACGACAACATCGGCACCTCGGGAACCGCGACCGGGACCAGCTACGACGCGGATGGCGTCTTCGGATCCCCCTGATCCTGATCCTGATCCTGATCCTGACGCTTGACCAACAGGGCCAGGCCGTCGGCGGCCGC
>JAADHA010000269.1 GCA_013152105.1 Oligoflexia bacterium
ATTGCTGCCCCAGGCTGCTGCCCCAGGCTGCTGCCCCAATATTCGGGGTCGAAAAGGCCCGCCGCAACAGCCCGCGTCCTCCGGCATCTGCCCGAGAGCGGTGCTATGGTGCCGCCCCGACCGACACATCCCACCTGGAGACCCGATGCGTCGCAGCACCCTTCACTTCGCCCTTGTCGCGCTGTCTACCGCTGCCTTGGCGGCTTGCGGCAGTGCAAGCAGCGACGACACCGGGAACACCGGGACCACGGCCACAGACGGCGGCGGGTCTGACGCGGGTGCCGCCGACGGCGGGACCACGGATGGCGGTGCCAGCACAACGGGGGTGACGCTCAACGGCCAGGTCCTGCTGAGCGATGGCAGCCCGGCCAATGTGCAGGTCCGCTTCTGCGCCAGTCTGTGCCGGTCGATCTTCACCGACGATGCGGGCAACTTCGAGTACCTCAACGTGGACCCGGGCCACTACGCCCTTGAAGCCATCGACCTGAGCGACCAGAAGAACATGGCGTCTCCCCTGGACTTGATGAGCATCGCGGACGGCGAGCAGCGGGTCCTGGACACGCCGATCATCGTCTACCCTTACCAGACCGTCTCCGATCTGGGCGCCAAGGCTCAGCAGGTCAAGCTGGACGGCGGCCTCACGGTCATGGCGGACCCCTCCGTGATGGTCGCCTCTGATGCGAATTCGCCCGCCCTGGCGGACGGCGAGTCGGACTACGTCTCGTCCGTTCGCGTAGACCCCGGCGCCATCGGCCTGCCTCTGGACGAAGTGCAAGGCACCGTGGTGGCGGCCTGGTTCATGGGTCGCTTCAGCGTGGCCTTGACCACCCCTTGGAGTTTCACCCTGGCCGACGATCTGGGGCTGGCAGAGGGCGCCCAGGTACACGTCCTGGCCAGCAGCTACGACGAGAAGAGCTGGCTGGATGGGGGCACGGCGACGGTGGCTGGTGGACAGATCGTCAGCGACGATGGCTCGGGGATCCCCGTGCTGTCGACGGTGTTGCTGGTCACAGAGTAGGCTTGGGGCTGGGGGCGCCGCCCGCCATCAGTCCCCGTAGCAGACGTTGACGGGGCAGTGGTCAGAGAGCCGCGGTTGACGGCCCGTGATCCACGCGCGCTGTGCCTTGGCGGCCAGGTCGGGTGAGGCCAACTGGTAGTCCAGGCGCCAGCCCCGATCCAGCTCGCGAGCCTGGCCGCGGTTCGACCACCAGGAGTATTCCTGGGCGCCCGGGTTGAGCGAGCGCCACACGTCCACCCAGCCCAGATCGAGCAGCGCGCTGAACCACTGGCGTTCGTGGGGAAGAAAGCCGCTGTTCTTCTTGTTGGCACCAGGATTGTGAATGTCCCGTACCGTATGTGCGATGTTGAGGTCGCCGCACAGGACGACGGGCCGGCCTTGCTCCAGCAGTCCCCTGGACCACTCCAGGAAGTGCGCCATGAAGGCTTCTTTCTGGGCCTGTCGTGCGTCTCCCGAGCTGCCGCTGGGCAGGTAGACGCTGACGACGCTGGCTGGCTCCAGGTCCAGGCGGGCGATCCGCCCCTCGCGGTCGGCCCAGTCGAGCCCGCACCCGGTGCTGCGTCCCAGGACGGGCAGGCGGCTCCACACGGCGGTGCCGGAGTAGCCCTTTTTCTCGGCGAAAGCGTAGACATCGCGCCACCCGCGAGGGCTCTTGTGCTGGGCGGTCATCTGGTCGGGCTGGATGCGGAGTTCCTGGAGGGCCAGCACGTCGGCCTTGCTGCGGCTTCGCCAGGACGCAAAGCCCTTTTTCGCGGCGGAGCGGATCCCGTTGACGTTCACGGTGCTGAGGATCCAGGACACGGGGACTCCAAGCTTGGGGGACGAGAGCGAGGCAGGGGCGGTCAGCTCAGGCGTGCGTAGCGGCCCGAGGCGGGCTTGCCATCGGTCGCCATCACGACCACCGTCGTACCCTCGATGTCCAGGCTTTGGCCCACGGACAGGGTCTCGGCGGCCAGCCCATCCACGCTGACCGCCAGGTTTCCTGCATCGCAGAGGATCCGGTAGGGGTGAGGCCGAGCGCCCCGGTACACGGCTTGGCGACCGTCGGCGGGGATGGCGATCCGGCCCGTGCCGGAGAGCGTGGGACCTGCCTTGGCCCGCTGAAGACGCAGGCGGCGCCTGGTCACGGTTGGTTTGCCGTCCTGGCCGGGCGCGTCACCAGGCGTCGATTGTCCGGCCGTCTGGTCTCCAGTCATCTGGTCTCCAGTCATCGGGTCGGCCACGTGAAGGTCGGGTCGTGGGCGCGAGACCCGCGGCTGGCCGCGCTCACGGCCGCCGTCCACCACGGTCACGTCGGGTGGGCTGTGCCGGTCGGTGTCGGAGCTGTCTGTGTCGTCGTCGTCGTCGTCGTCGTCGTCGTCGTGGTCGTGGTCGTCGTCCCTGGCCCGTGGGGGCGAGGTGTGCACGACATCCACAGTCAGGTCGACATCCCCCAGGTCCGACAGTGTCCCCAGGGTCTCGCGCAGCTTGTCCGTCAGGGCCGACTGGAGCAAAGGATCCCGAATCCCGGCGTCGGCAAGGGCCGCGGTGATCTGCGCGAGGGCCGAGTCCAGGCTTGAGTCTGAGTCGGCGGTCGGTTTCCCGCCGTCCGGCAGTTCGTCGTCGGGCGGCAGGTCAGTCGGCGGCTCGTCAGACACAGCTCCTCCTTTGGTGAGGAGCCTATCTCGCCCCAGGCGCAACGGGGCGCAGATCAGGCGGGCAGGCCCACGATCAGGCTTGCCTCGGCCTCTACCTCGGCTGCTGCCTCGGCTGCTCCCTCGGCCGCTTCCTCGGCCTCTGCCCGCTCCAGACCCCGGTCCAGCCATGCCCGGCCGCGCAAGCGACGAAGCGCGACGCCAGCGTAGAGCACGCTCTCCGCGGTCAGGCCAAGCCAGGCGCCGGCCGCGCCGAGCTCGAAATGCAAGGCGAAGAGCCAGCCCAGGGGCACGGTGACAAGCCAGGTGCTGACGATCCCCAGCACCATGGTGAAGCGCGTGTCACCGGCGCCGTCCAGGCTCCCCTGGCCGACCATGGCCACGGCGTCGAAGACCTGGAAGATGGCGGCGATGACGAACAGGCGCACCGCCACCGCGGCGACATCGGCCGCGGGGTCGAAGACCTGCACCAGGGGCCCAGGGAACAGCACGAAGACCAGTCCCATGATCGACATGATGAGCATGGCCAGTCGCATCGCCTGCCGGGTGGCTTGGCGTGCCAGGGCGGGACGTCGGGCGCCCAGCGCCTGGCCGACCAGGACGCCCGCGGCCTGACCGACCGCGTGGCCGGGCAGAAAGCTGAGGCTGATGATGCGCATGACGATCACGTGAGCACCCAGGTTCGCGTCACCCGACCTGGCCAGGATGCCCACGAAGACCGCGAAGCCGACCACGGACATGGCACCCTGCAAGGCCATCGGTCCACCGATGCCCACGGCCCGCCTGAGCAGCGCTCGGTCTGGCGCCCAGGAGATCCCTCGCAGGTGGGGAAGGGCTGCCACCAGCAGCAGCAGGGCACCGATGGCCTGGGAGAAGACCGTCGTCAGCGCCGCGCCGGACACGCCCAGGGCTGGGATGGGCCCAGCGCCGAAGATGAACACGGGATCGAGGGCGATGTTGAGGACGTTGGCCAACACGGTCGTCACCATCGGCGTGCGTGTGTCACCACGTCCCTGGAACCAGGCCCCCAAGGCCATGCCGGTGAGCGCGGCCCCAGAGCCACCGACCCGGACCGCCAGGTAGTCAGCACCAAAGTCTGTGACATCGTGCGAGGCCCCGAAGGCGTGCGCCAGGGGTCCCGCGAGGGGAGCGGCGAGCAGGCCGACCACACCCAGGACCAGGGCGATCCACAGCCCCTGCCATGCCAGGCGGCGGGCCTGGATGTGGCGCGCTGCACCAGTGGCTTGGGCCACCAGCACACGCAGGCCCGCGGTCAGGCCGAAGCCCGCTGAGAGCACGACGAAGCTGGCCACGGAGCCCAGGCCGATCCCGGCGAGGGGCGCGGTTCCCAGGCGAGCGACAAAGAGCGTGTCCGCGACGGACATCGCGGTCTGGGAGAGCATGGAGATCATGACCGGCCAGGCCAGGTGATGGACCTCGCGCAGCCCGATCCGTTCGGGTAGAGCGGTACAGGATGTGCTGCTGCGTACGCTCATGGCGCACCTCCGCATCTGTGCGAGGTGGTGCACAGACAGTCTCTGCAATTGAGTTGGTTGATCACACACGAATCCATCCCCGTCTGTTGACGGGTAGGGTCGTGCAGATCATCACAGCGCGGGGACAGCAAGACACACGGAGATCGAGTGTGGAACTCGAAGCCCTCAGGGTCTGGCCAACCGGCCTATGAAGCGCCTGTCACCGAAGTGATCAGGTGTCCCGATCCTGTGGATCGCTCGGCCATGGTCGCGGTCGCCCGTGCCCCATGGCGCGCGCAATGGCGCCCATGAAGACACCCATATCGGGGGTGCGACGGACGAGCTGGGCCTGGATGGAGAGGGTGTGGATCATGAGGTCCTCCTTGCGGTGAAGTCGGAAGGGTGGTTCGGGTGTGAGCGCTATTGCGCCAGGTACAGCGTGCCCCGTCGCACACAATGATGCAATGTGTTTTCAGTGATAAATGACAAACTGGCCGGTTCGCGACAGGCTGGGACTCCGCGAAGGTTAGGCCGTAGCACTTCCTTGGGAGCGCTCGTGGACATCGTCACCATCCTGCTGCAAGGCCCTGGCAAAAACGCGCTGGGCACCGCTCACATGGCGCGGCTCCGCGCGGAGCTCGCGGCTGCGGGGGGGCGGCCCGTGTTGCTGACTGGCGCCTCGGGCTGCTTCTGCGCGGGCCTGGACCTGAAAGAGGTGGTCGGCCTGGATACGGCGGCCATGGGCCGCTTCCTGGATGGGCTCGAAGGTCTGGTGACCGATCTTTTTCACTACCCCGGGCCGGTCGTCGCGGCGATCAATGGGCACGCCATCGCCGGTGGTGCCGTGGTGGCCTTGGCGTGTGACCACAGCATCGCGACGACCTCGGCACGCACTCGCATAGGCTTGAACGAGGTGTCGATCGGCCTGCGTTTTCCCCCCGCGACTTTTCAGGTCCT
>JAADHA010000461.1:0-2564 GCA_013152105.1 Oligoflexia bacterium
GAGCAAGCTGTCCAGACTGGTTGAGGGCGCGTCGCAGCCCGGACAACGCGGGGGTGCGACCACGTCCAGGGCAGCAGCGAGCAGAGCCCGGACACGGCGCATCTCAGCCTCCACGGCGCGGAGCACCTGCGCCAGAACTGCGGTAATAGCTCGGCTCGTTGCAGGCTGGAGCAATAGAGAGGCGAACAAATCTAATGAGTTCGCCTAAGCAGAACCGCGCTCAGTGGTGATAACTGCCGCCCCACAACAGCGTACTGGCCCGGTAGAGCTGTTCCACCAGCACCACCCGGGCCAGCTCGTGGTTGGTGACCCAGCGCCCCAGGGCCAGGGTCTTCCAGGCCCGCTGCCGCAGCAAAGGGGCGTGGCCATAGGGGCCGCCGATGGCAAAGACCAAGCCCGAGCAGCCAGCCTTGGCCGATCCGTCAATCCAGCCAGAGAATTGCTCGCTGGTCGGAAGCTCACCGCGCTCGTCCAGGGCGACCAGCCGCTCGCCAGCCCCGACGACGGCCAGCAGTCGGTCGGATTCCTGTGACTGGACCGCCCCGATGTCCCCGCGAAAGGTGACGGGCTTCACCAGGGTCTCTTCGAAGCGGAGCTGCCGGATCCGCCGGGAGTAGTCCACCACGGCCTGATCCGCCCACTTGTTGCGGCCCTTGCCTACCCGAGCGACCAGCACACGCATCACGCCACCTGTGGCCTGCCCTCAGCCTGTTGTGCTGAAGGGCTGCGGTGCGAAGCCCGCGTCCACCTGCGGCGCGTCGATGCCAAGCTGCTCCAGGTTCAAACGAGGAGCATCCGCCCACAAGCTGTCGATGTCGTAGTAGCCACGCTGCGTGCGCTCGAACACGTGGACCACGAAATCACCGTAGTCGACCAGCACCCAGCGGCCCGTGTCCTTGCCTTCGACGCCCCGGGGCGAGACACCTTGGTCCTGCTTGAGCGCCGCGGCGATCCGGTCGGCGATGGCCAGGGCGTGTCGGGTGTGCTGGCCTGAGCAGACCATGACGAAGTCGGCGTAGGAGACCCGCCCGGTCACGTCGATCACAACGATGTCTTCTGCCTTGGAGTCCCACGCGACGCCGGCAGCCGCCTTGACAAGGTCCAAGGGTTCAAGGGCGGCGGGCTGACTGACGGCGGGCTGACTGACGGCGGGCTTACTGGCTGCGGGTTTGATGGCGGCGGGTTTGATGGCGGCGTCCTCCAGGAATGAGCCAGCGGGTCGGTGCTGGTGAGCCCGGCGACGCCCTTGCGCCACAGGTTGAGGGTCGGATGCTATCCGGTACTGGGCCCGAAGGCTGTCAGCACGACATACCGTAGCCCATCCAAATCAAGGATACGCCCTTCAACAGCCACCTGCGCCCCCTCCGCGATCTGGTCCGCCAGATTCTCGACAAACTCAGTGGCCAGCACACAAGTATCTGGCTGTCCTTCCAAGGTGTAAGGACAAGCCACGGAGTCCGCCACAGTCTCTTGTTTTTGCAGCCGGCCGACAAAGGTGTAGGCCGCCCCCTGCGTCACGACCCGGCGAGACATGAGCCCGGTGCAAAAGGAGCACGCGCCACCGATTATCGCGGCCGATCTGGGCACTCGCGCGGCGTCATCGAGCGACACACGCACCACGATCGGGGCCGGTGCGTCAGCCCACGCCACCCGAGTCGGGCCCAGGGCCAGGATCAGAAGAAGCTCCCGAACCATGCACACTCCCTGGAACAGACACGGACGCCGAGACACCAGAGGATACCAAAGCGCAGACCGCGTCGCGAGCTATCGCCAGCGCTTCCACTCGGGTCCGCCACGCCCCCCGCGCGGTGCGGGCTCGTCGCGCAAGACCGGGCGTAGATAAGTCTCGATGTCGGCGTCCCTGCGCCACTGCCGAGCGTAGCCCAGGCTCACCTCTTCGAACCGCGTCCCGTCTCGCCAGTCTGTCGCGCGGACGTGCAGGTGGCCGGACACCACGACATCGATCGAGAAGCGGGTGTGCCACCGCTGCGTTCGGCGCGTGCCACACCAGGGTCGGTAGCGCGGCACGGCGGGAATGCGAACCAGGTCGTCGCGCAGCGGCCAGTGATTCACCAGCACCCGCACAACGCCGGGTTCGTCGGGCAAGGCACCTAGTCGCTGCTCGGTCAGCTCCACCCGCGCCCGGCACCAGGCGTCCCGAGTCGGGAAGGGGTGCGGGTCCAAGAGCGCCTCGTCCCGAGCGCGGACCCCGTGCTCCCAGGCCCACGCGATCACCTGGTCTCGTGCCACATCCCGAGGGCGGAAGCTGTAGTCGTACAGGGCGAAGGTAGGGATGATCCGAGCCGGGCCGCCCTGGCCCCGGAACAAGGGGTAGGGATCCTCGGGGGTCGTGACGCCATGGGCACGGCACAGCTCGACGAGCTGGCTGTAGCGGTGCGCGCCGCGGGCCCCACCAGGCCGGCCGGACAGCGGCTCTCGGCACCACAACTCGTGGTTTCCGGGCACCCAGATCAGTCGCGCAAAGCGGGCCCCAAGGACATCCCAGGTGCTGGCGAGATCGGCCAGTCTGTCTCCGACATCACCGGCGACGATCAGCCAGTCTT
>JAADHA010000461.1:2590-3396 GCA_013152105.1 Oligoflexia bacterium
CGCGGTTGCGGCGGTGGGTGACATGGAGGTCGCTGATGGCGAGCAGGCGTGGCGGCACAAGCCCCACCTATCGCCGTGCTCAGTCCGCGTGGACCTGTTCAGGGGCCACATCCTGCACGTAGACCAGAAAGCGCTTGAGGCTGGACTCCGTCAGCTCGTTCACGATCCAGCGGGGCAAGCGGTGGCCAGAGTCGAGGCGGGCTTCATACGAGAAGAGCGTGCCGCCATCTGCCGTCGGGTACAGGGTGAAGCGTCCAGTGGTCGCCACGATGTCGTTGTCCCGGCTATCATCCAAGGTCCAGGTCATGGTGCTCGCGTCCAGATCGTAGAGCCGAATCACGTTGTACTGGACTTCCGAGAACGCGACCTTGAGGACATAGCCCAAGCGCTGTTCACGGATGCCGTCAACGCGGAGGGTGTCCATATGCACGTCAAGCCGCTTGACCGAGCGGGTCGATCGGCGGATGTGATCCGGGTCGCTGACGACTTCCCAGACGCGTCCCGGGGGTGCCGCGATCTCGACCATGGCACGGGTCGCGCCATCGCCTGGGTCCGACACCATCACGATCTCGCCCGCATCGAGCAAGCTCTGGGTCGCAAGGTCAAGCGCTGGCGGAGGCGGCGACGCCGCCAGAGCAGCCCCGAGCATCAGGATGAGGGTGAACACGTCCCGAGTGTAGCGGTGCGAAACCGATTGCGCACTTCCCTACTTGCGGGGCGGGCGCACACCCATCTTGCGAGCCACCGTGGACCCCCTGGCCGGCAGCACGGTCTGGGGCTGGCCAGCGGCGCGCAGGGCGCTGGCC
>JAADHA010000366.1 GCA_013152105.1 Oligoflexia bacterium
GACGGCTTCAGCGACGCGGAAGAGAGCGGCGGCGCCACCCCCGACGATGAACCAAGGGACACGGACGGCGACGGCGACTACGACTTCTACGACACCGACAGCGACGGGGACGGACTCAGCGACGCCGACGAACGGGACATCTACGGCACGATGCCCTACGACGATGACACCGATGGGGACGGCTTCAGCGACGGGGCCGAGATCGGCGCGGGCACGGACCCGACCGACGCGACCAGCGTCATCGACGGCGTCTACGTCAACGTCCCCGAACGAACCACTGTCGAACAGGACTTTGAGTTCGAGCTGTCGGTGCAGATGGGGGATATCGCCTTCCTGATCGACAGCACCTGCTCCATGAGCGGCACGCTGAATGCGGTCTCGTCCCAGTTCTCGATGCTGGTCTCCGAGATCAGCGCGGATCTTCCCGACGCGCAGTACGGGGTGGCGACCTTCGACGACTACGCCTACGGCGGCTACGGAAACAGCAGCTCTGGCGACCGGCCCTTCATCCTGCGGCAGGAAGTGACCAGCAACACCTCACGCGTGCAGACCGTGCTCTCGGGGCTCAGCATCCACAACGGCGGAGACAGCCCCGAGTCCAGCATGGAAGCCCTGTACCAAGCCCTGTCCGGTACCGGCTATGACCAGAACTGCAACCACTCCTACGACTCCTCCACCGATGTCCTGCCCTTCATCGCGTCGTCCAGCGACCCCTTCAACGGCGCGGGTGGCCAGTCTCGGACCGGCAGCGATGCCGGTGGGGGAATTCTTGGGGGCATGGGCTTCCGGGACTACGCGCTGCCCATCATCATCTACGCCACCGACACCACGATGCGAGACGACGATGTCGGCAGCTATGGCACACCCGGCGGTTGCCCTGGGGACGCGGGCAGCAGCGACGTCGTGGCGTCGACCGCGGACTTGGGCGCCTACCTGATCGGCGTCGGGGTCGGCAGCTCGCCCGTTCCGCAGATGACCGACCTCGCAACCCGCACCAACAGCTACGCCGACACCAACGGGGACGGGCTGGTGGATGACCCCCTGGTCTTCACCTGGTCGGGTTCCTCCTCGTCGACCCTGCGCTCGACCATCGTGTCAGCGGTCGAGGATCTGGTCGGCTCGATCCAGTTCGACCGCGTCAGCTTGCAGGTCGAGAACGACCCCTACGGCTTCGTCACGGGAATCACGCCCGAGTACTACGAGATGTCCAGCTCGGCCGACGGCCAGACCGTGGACTTCCAGCTCGAGTTCCGAGGAGCGGTCGCCCAGGGCGAAGAAGACGAAGTCTACACCCTCACCCTCAACGTCATCGGTGACGACACGGTCCTGCTCGACACGCTGGACATCTTCGTGCTCGTCCCAGGGAGCAGCTACTGATGCGCCGCTCGATCTTCCCCACCTGCGCGCTCTTGGGACTCTGGACCGCCGGCTGCAAGAGCGACAACACGCTGGCGGTCGTCGTTGACCGCGGCACGGGGGCCACGGTCACCATCGAAGGCCGAGTCTGCGATCCAGACCGCGGAACCTGGCTAGAGGGTGCTGAAGTCTACATGCACCTCTTCGACAGCGACGGGGCCTTGTACCAGACGATCTCCGACGAGAGCGACGCCGATGGGATCTACCAGTTGGTCGATGTTCCCGTCGATGGCGTCCAACTGGTGTACGTCCAGTATGGCAACCAGGTCATCGACCAGTTCGACGTCCAGGTTCCAGAAGGCAGCACCTACGTCACGCTTCCCGATCCCGAGTGCGGTGGCACTGATGCCACCCTGGCCGTCATCAGCGGTGACTACGAAGACTTCGACACGACCCTTCAAACCATGGGGATCGGCAACTTCGACATCATCAACGGCCAGACAGGCGACGAGCTGATCCAGTTCCTGACCAACGACGCCGCGCTGGGCGCCTACCAAGCCATCATCTTCGGGGGCGGACACCTCGAAGAGGACGTGTTCTACGACACCAACGGCTCTGATGTCGACCACAATGTGGACCACGTGCGAGCCGCGCTGCAAGCCTACGTCGAGGGCGGCGGCACAATCGTCGCCACCGACTGGAGCTACGATGTGATCGAGTCCATCTGGCCAGACCAGGTGACCTTCCTGGGCGACGACACGATCCCCGATGACGCCCAGCGCGGTGACGCCGGGCTGGTGGTCGCTGACGTGGTGGATGCCGACCTCAAGGCCACGGTGGGCAACGCCCAGGTCAACGTCGACTACGATCTCATCGAATTCCCCGTGGTCGAATCCGTCGACGCCAGCACCACGGTCTACCTGCGCGGAGACGTGGCCTGGCGAGAAGGTGAGAGCAGCTATGTGCAGTCCAGCAGCCCCCTGCTGGTCAGCTTCACGGCCGGCAGCGGCACGGTCTGGTTGAGCACCTTCCGGTTCAGCGCCAACACCGAGACCACCACAAAGTCGGTCGTCCGCTCGCTGCTCAACGGCCTATAGCGGGCTTGCGGGCCGATGTTGATCGCATCACTGCAGCGACAGGTCCGCGTGCAGGGTTATGTTCAAGGATCGTAGACCACGCTGGAGGCACCGTGACCCACGCACTCATCACCCTGTTGCTGATGACAGGCTGCAAGGGCAAGACCACAAGCACCGATGACTCCGGGTTCACCGGCAGCAGCACCACCACGACCACCGTCTACGACGATGCGGACAACGACGGCTTCACAAGCGACGTCGACTGCGACGACTCGGATCCGGCCATCAACACGTCGGCAACCGAGATCTGCGACGGGGTCGACAACGACTGCGACGGAATGACGGACGAAGGCGTGACCGGGGCCTACTACGTCGACGCGGACGGGGACAGCTTCGGCGACCCTTCACGCATCGTCGAAGCCTGCGAACTAAGCGACGGCCTGGTGGACAACGCCGACGATTGCGATGACGGGGACGCCGCGGTGAACCCCGACGCCACCGAATTGTGCAACGGCATCGACGACAACTGCGACGAAGTCGTCGACGAAGACACCGCGGCCGATGCGACCACCTGGTACCTCGACAACGATGAAGACGGCTATGGCAACGACAAAGAGACGACCGTGGCCTGCGCGGCGGCAGATCTCTACGTCGACCAGGGCGGTGACTGCGACGACAACAACGCCACCATCTACCCCGGTGCGACCGAAGTCTGCGACGACCTGGACGACGACTGCAACGATGTCGTGGACGATGGCGCCATCGACGCTCCAACCTGGTATCTCGACGATGACGGCGACAACTTCGGGGTCAGCGACGATCTCCTGATCCAGTGTCACCAGGAAGACGGCTACGCGGCCACGCCGGGGGACTGTGACGACTCAAACGCAGACATCAATCCGTCTGCGATCGAGATCTGCGACGGCGTCAACAACGACTGTGATGACGCCACCTCTGAAGACTCGATGGTGACCTTCATCTCGGTCGATGGCACCATCAGTGACGCCACAAGCAGCTTCAGCACTGGCACCTACGGCGCACCCGAAGGGTGGATCCTGCCGGCCGACGGCACCTTCAACTTCTGTCAGGGTACCTACTACACCTTCGTGGATTTGCAGGCGGATATCTCGCTGGTCGGACTCTATGGGGCCGACGTGACCATCCTGTCGGCGGGTGACCAGGACTCCGTCGTGTCGATTGGCGCCGACGGCGTGGACGCCACCATCCATGGCCTGACCCTGCGCGATGGCTCGGGCACCGGCCCAGTCTACGGCAGCCGAGATCAGCTCGGGGGCGGCGCCATCTACTGCGCCACCAGCTCCTCGGTGTTGGTAGAAGACAGCATCCTGACCGAGTCGACGGCCTATATCGGCGGCGCGATCTACACCCAGGGCTGTGACCTGCAGGTGTCAAACTCCGAGATCAGCGACAGCACCGCGGACTATGGCGGAGCTGTCGCCATCATGGATGGCACCGCCACCCTGTCCGACTCCACCGTCTTGCGCAACGATGCGACCTACTCCGGGGGCGCGATCTATGTCGATGGAACCACGGGGGCCGCAGCCGGCGTGTCCGTGATGCACACGCTGGTGCAGGACAACAACGCGCTCTACGGCGGGGGCATCGCGGTCCTCGACGCGGGCATGGGCTGCACCGGGACGGCCGGCAGCGACGAAGGATTCCTGTCGAACAGTGCCACCTTGGGCGGGGCGGCCTTCCTGTCCTCGCCCAGCTCGTTCCGCAGCGACACGTGTGACTGGGGCGATAGCGGCGACAACAACACGCCGGAAGACATCTACCTGTACCCCTACGCCGACACCTTCGACTACGGTTCGGACGAGACCTTCACCTGTAGCGCCTTCACCTGCAGCTACTGACCCCCGTCGGGTCCTACCGGGCGCTCAGGACTTCGGGCAGGGCACCGCGCAAGCGGATCGCGCCGGGGACCACCTGAAAACGGGCGGGGGCCTTTCCGGGCGCTTCGCCGTCGATGTCCACCCATGCAGGGCGGGACGGGTCCAGCGGGTCGATCTGGATGTCACGACCACGGTAGACGTGAACGTGGCCCAGCTTGGTGTGGGTGCCCTTGTAGATGTCGCCGCTCATGGCCAGGGTCTTGAACAGGCCAGGGTCTTCCAGGATCACCAGATCCAGCAAGCCATCGTCCAGCAAGGCGTCCGGGGCGAACATCATGCCGCCCCCGGCGTAGCGGGCATTACAGGCTTGCAAACTGGTGATGTGGTAGTCACCCACGACGTTTCCATCGACGGTGACAGCCACCGGCGCGGCGTGGTAGGCCGCCATGGCGCGCAGGGTCGACATGTAGAAGGTGGCCTTGCCGCCCAGACGCTTGCTGGAGGCGTTTGCGATACGGCAGACCAAGCCGGAGATCCCGCAGCTTGCGATGTTGATGAACCAGCGCTGAGCGCTGGCCCCGTCGTCATCGGTGTAGGTGCAACGGCCCACATCGACCCGGTCAAGGCGGGCATCCGCGAGATGGCGCAGCGCGGACTCCAAGCTGTCGCCGTGGGAGAGGACTCGGCGAAAGTCCCCCCCCGTGCCAGCCGGGAGGACGCCCAAGGTGAGCGCATCGCGAGCCGGGTCCTGGTCCGCCAGTTCTTCGCGGGCCGCCATGATGCCGTTGACGACTTCGTTGTGGGTGCCATCCCCCCCAAGGCTGACAAGCTCGGTCGCACCCTGGCGCACCGACTGGGCGGCAAGCTCGGTGCCATGGCCCGCGTGCGTGGTGCTTCGAACCGTGACCGGCCCGAGGTGTTCGACCAGCGAGCGCTTGATGTCATCGAGCTGCCGGCCAACCCGCCCCCCGGCGGCGGCGGGGTTCACGATGACGACGGTGGCAGCCGGGTCGAGCATGGTTTGACAGCCTACGACCCGCGACGCTGCCTGTCACCTGCGGGGGGGGCGAGTAGGGCGAGCACTGCTTCCTCTTCCGGGCGACCGGAACACCGACGACACACCAGGCGACAAGACTTGAACCACCACTCGGACAGGGTCAACTTCATCCGGTCCGTCGCGGACAATCTCCCGGTCTTTCGGAAGCGTACCCAAGACGACGCCAGCGACCCGGGCGTGCCGATGAAGGACTGGGGAGGTGCCGGCCAACTCGACATCTCCTCTCCAGAGGACCAGGTCTCATGAAGATCCACACCCTTCGCCTCGCCAACTTCCGCGGCTTCGAGCACATCGAGCTGGATCTCCACGACCGACTCACGCTGCTGGTCGGGCTGAACGCCTCCGGCAAGCCCGCCCTCCTCGACGGCCTGGCCATCGCGCTCGGCGCCTGGCTCGGCGGAACCGCCCAGGCCGGGGCCGAGGATCGCCCAATCCACAAGACCGACGCCCGGCTGGTCCGACAGGAGCAGGACGGCCTCCCCACCCTCAACCCGAGCTACCCGGTTCGGGTCAGGGCAGACGGGACCGTGCAGGGCCGGCAGGTCTCCTGGACGCGGGAGCTGCGGCGGGCAACGGGGCGCACCACCTCGGGTGGGGCCAGGGCGCTCCGCCAAATCGCCGCCGACACCGAGCGAAAGGCGGCGCAGGACCCCAATGTTTCTCTTCCCCTGCTTGCCTACTACGGCACCGGTCGCCTGTGGGTGCAGAAGCGAAACTGGGCTCCTCGACAGCCCCTGGGCTCCCGCATGCAGGGCTACGCGGCCTGCCTGGAATCCGCCCAGAACACCCGGCTCTTTCAGCGCTGGATGGCCTGGCGAGAGGGCGATCACCTGCAGCGTCTCGCCACCGCGAGAGAGAATGGCGCTGATCCCGGCGCGATCCCGACCCCCCACCTCGACGCCGTCGCGGAGGCCGCCAAGGCCTGTCTCGACGGGGCGGCGCGCCTGTTCTACAGCGTCAACCACCAAGATCTAAGGTTGGAGCTAAGCGACGGCAGCGTGCTGCCCTTCGCCGCGCTCTCCGACGGCCAGCGCAGCCTCGTCGTGCTCGCCGCGGACATCGCCTGGCGAGCCGCGCAGCTCAACCCGCAACTGGGTCGATCCGCACCAGGACAGACCAAGGGTGTGGTGCTCATCGACGAGATCGAGCTGCACCTGCACCCCGCCTGGCAGCGTCGAGTCATCGATGATCTCACCCGCTCGCCCCGAGTGGATGCGCCTGGTCTGCCCGAACGGCATCGAGGCGGTCGGGCACGTCCGGGGCAGGGACACCAACGCCATCCTCCGCGAGATCATGGGGGTCCCCGAGCGTCCCGCGTGGATGGCCGAGCAGCTCGGCCGGTTGGAGAGCGCAATCGAAGCGGGGCGCCTTGACGACGCACATGCGCTGCTGGACACCATCCGCGCCGACCTTGGCGATGCCGACCCAACGCTAGTGGTGCTGGAGTGGGAGCTGCACGAACGCGAGGTGAACGGTGCGCTCGATTAGCAAGGGCGACGAGCCCGCCTGCGTTGCAAGCCTTCGCCGCGAGATGCGCCGGGCGCAGCAAGAGACCGGACGCCAGCCGGTCGCCGACGACTGGAACCTCGGCGACTGCGCTCAGCCCGTTCGACAGGCACTCTGCGTGGAACAGCAGGGCCTGTGCGCCTACTGCATGCAGCGCATCAAGCCACACGGCTATCGATCGGAGCTGCACACACGGGGCGGCATGAAGGTCGAGCACTTCGAAGACCGCGCCACCCACCCTGAGAGGATGTACGACTGGGACAACCTCCTTGGCGTGTGCGGCGGAGAGTTCCGAGGATCAGCAGGTCTTGTAGAACACTGCGACACCTCGCGTGGATCGCAACCCCTATGCGTCAACCCTGCGACGACCAGCCCGCCCTGCCCAGAGGATGCCTTCACCTTCGAGAAGAGACCGCCGGACGGAATCGCAAATGGACAGGGCCTTTGGATCCACCCGACGGATCCTGCGTACCAACGGGACATCGACCGGCTGAACCTCAACGCCGACCATCTGGTGTACAATCGTTGGTCGGTGCTCCATGAGCTTGGGAAAAGACTTTCGGCCTGTGGGGATGAGGCCAGTCGCCGCAAGTTCCTGCGAAGGCGTTTCGTAGCCGCCGCCACGCCGGGCCGCCATGGCCTGCTCCCGTTTGCGCCGCTGGTCGCGGACTACGTCGAGCGCAAGATGCGCGTGAAGGGCATGGCCCCATGAGCCTCACCTTGTCCGGTGCCAGGCATTTCCAGTTAGCATTTTCTCTCCGCCCACCGACCCGCCATGGCCAGCCGGCGCGCTCTGGGCCCTCGGCAAGGGCTTCGAGAGCGTCGCCGTCGATGTGTCCGAGGTTCAGACCGGATGGCTCCAGGCTCCAACGACCTTGCGTGGGACAGTCTGAGGACGCCGCTGGCGACCGACACCGTGCCCAGGTCTCAACCCCGTGGGTCGCGAGGCACACCGCCCCACAAGTGCGGCGCAAGGCCCGGTGTCGTGGTGGGAGCCCGGTGCGGCGTCTGGGCATGGGGGAGCTGGCCGAACGGAACGTGCTGGGAACCACCGCCATCGCCTGACTGGCCGGATGCACGCCACCGACGGCCAGCCGAGCGCCCTGGACAGGGTAGTTTTATTGCTAACTGGAAATGCCTGGCACCTTTGAGTCGACGCCACCCCCCGCCATGCCCCACCCTCACTCGCAGTAATAGTCGTAGGACTCGTCAGGGTACCGCACCGGCGCCTCCGGGTCCGCGGGCACAGGCTGGTCGCAGAGATCGGGCTCGCCCTCGGTCCCGTCCAGCAGCACGGCGGAGAACCAGGCATTGGCCTCGCACCGGCCACGGTCCGTCTCCATGACCAGCAGCAGCTCTCCGTCGAAGTGGCGAGGGTCGCTGATCGTGGCGTCCAGGGTCACGCCCAGGGGCAGGCGCAGGCCGTCGCCCTGGTCAGGCAAGGTCTGCATGAAGCCGGTGTCTGACCAGCCCTCGGCGTAGAGGTGGTCGACCCACACGGTCCCCTCCAGGTGAACCCCACTCACATCGAGGTGGATCAGCTCGTCGGGGGTCACACCCAGCTCGCCGCGCAGGCGGGTCTCGACCAAGGCCCGGGTGTCGATGCCCTGGCAAGGACCAGACAGCTCGGGCTGGTCGAGGGTCAGCTCCCAGGCCCCCTCGGCCGGCATCAGCAGGGGCGCGCCCGCATCGGCCGTGCCGACCGCGGCGCAGGGGGGGCCGGGACAACTGGCGGAAGAGGCAAGCGCGATGATGGCGATGAGTGCGAAAAGGTGGCCCACAGGATCCTCCCAGGTTCAGGGCCACTTCTAGCAATTGGCATGCCAACACCAAAGACATCGGCGTGGTGCGGATCATCAGGACAACAAGGCCCTTGAGAGGACCACCCCTGGGACAAAACCAGACATTCATGTCAGGGCCACCTCGAGCCGACCAGGCTGCGACCCCTGGGCCCTGGTAGCATCCAGCAGCCCGCTGCCGCCCTCATCTGTTCGCAGCCTCACGCCGCTCGCTCCCCGAAGTCACACCATGAAGTTCGTCATCATCGGCAACGGCGTCGCCGGCACCGAAGCCGCCATCGCGCTGCGCCACCGCGAGTCCGACGCCCAGATCACGATCATCAGCGAAGAGTCGGATCACTTCTTCTCGCGCACCGCACTGATGTACATCCTGTCGGGCCAACTCAGCCATCGCGACACCGAACCCTATGAACGCGATCTCTACGCCCGCATGAACTTCGTGCGGGTCCGCGCTCGGGCCCTCGGCGTCGACACAAAGGGCCACCAGGTGCGCCTGGCGGGCGGCTTGGACCCCGTGCCCTACGACCGGCTGCTCATCGCCTGTGGTTCACGCCCTCGACCGGCCCCCTGGCCGGGCAGTGACCAGGCCGGTGTCGGCCACTTCGTGACCCACCAGGATCTGACCTGGCTGGAGCGCGAGCTGCACGGCGGCGTCAGCAAGGCTGGACCGGCACCCCAGGCGGACGCCCACCTGGCCTACAGCAGCCCGGACTCGCCCTACCGGGTCCGCCCAGTCGCAGCCGAGCTGCGCGGACGGCTGGCCCGCACCGGCGCGGTCATCGGCGGCGGCTTGATCGGGATCGAGGTGGTTGAGACCATGCTGGCGGCAGGGATCTCGCCGCACTTCCTGATCCGCGAGCGGTGGTTCTGGCCGGTGGCCATCAACCAAGACGAGAGCACCTGGATGGCGCAGCGCATGCGTGAGCACGGCGTACACGTACACCTTCAACGCGAGGTCGAGCGCTTCGTGGTCCAGGACGGGGCGATCACGGCGGTCCGCACCGTGGACGGAGAAGACCTGCCGGCCGATGTCGCGGTGGTCACCATCGGCGTGCTCCCCAACACCGATTGGCTGGCCGAGTCCGAGATCCAGCGCCAACAACGAGGCGGCGCCATCGTCGTCGGACCCGACCTGCGAACCTCGGACCCCGACGTGTTCGCGGCCGGCGACTGCGCGGCGGTCGAGTGGTTCAACGGCATGCGGCGACCCGAGCAGCTCTGGTACACCGGCCGAGACCAGGGGCGCGTCGCGGCCCGCTCCATCATGGGTGACGACGTCCGCTACAAGCGCAGCCACTGGTACAACTCGGCCAAGCTCATGGACATCGAGTACACGACCGCCGGGCTGGTCGACTTCGGCTTCGACGATATGTGGAGCTGGTTCCTGGAAGAGACGGGCACGGTCCGCAGCACGACCCGCATCGTCTGCCGCGGACAGCGGGTGGTCGGCTTCAATATGCTGGGCCGCCGCTGGGACCACCGCGTGCTGATCCGCTGGATCGCCGAGCGCCGCAGCCTGTCCTGGGTCCTCGACCGCCTCCAGCAGGCCGCCTTCGACACGGAATTCGTGCCCAGGCTGCGCATCCCCGATGAGAAACGACGCCAAGCCACACAGCCAGCCTGAGGACACACCATGTACGCACAGGGACAGAACGGGCTGATGTCGACCTGGCGGGAGCACATCCGCAGCCGCGGGCTCGCCGCTTGGATCCTCGCCGCCGTGATGATGGGCTTCTACGTCGATCTATACTGGTTCGACCACCTCGAACCACTCGCCCAAGCGCTGGGCCTGCGGAACCGCTGGTTTCTCTACGGTGGGCTCTACTGCGTGCTGATGGTGGTCGGCGGCGCGCTCTACCTGCGGCGCCACGGAAACAGCCGCTACAACCAGATCCGCATCAGCGTCAACGTCCTGGTGCAGGTGCTGCTGGCCTTCACCTTGCCCTACGTGATGCCGCTCTTGGGCGGCAAGGAATTCTACTTCAGCTACTTCTGGCCGCTCAAGTACGACCTGCTCCTGCCGGACACACTGTCGAAGCTGCCCCTCTACCTGTCGATCTACGCCCTGGTGGGCTCACTCATCGCGGCCCCGATCCTGGCGTTTTTCTTCGGGAAACGCTGGTACTGTAGCTGGATCTGCGGCTGCGGAGCTCTGGCCAACACCTTCGGCGATCCCTGGCGTCACCTGACCAGCAAGTCGACCCGGTCCTGGCGCTTCGAACAGGTGTCGATCTATCTGGTGGTGGCCCTCGTCATCTTCATGACCGCGGTCGCGGGGCTCGGGGGCCTGGTGGGCGATGCTCACCCGGGCTTCGTCAGCTTTGCCGGACAGACCAAACACGTCTACGGCTTCGTGGTGGGCAGCATCCTCTCCGGCGTCATCGGAACGGGCCTCTACCCGCTGCTGGGTCCGCGGGTCTGGTGTCGCAACTTCTGCCCGATGGCCGGGCTCTTGGGCCTGACCCAGAAGCTGGGTCGCTTCCGGATCCGGGTCAAGGACGATATGTGCATCTCGTGCGGCAACTGCTCGGCCTACTGCGAGATGGGGATCGACGTGCGCAGCTACGCCCAGTCCAACCTGGACTTCACGCGAGCGGCCTGCGTGGGCTGCGGCATGTGCGCCCACGTCTGCCCCCGCGGCGTGCTCAGGCTGGAGAACCGCTGGGACCTCAACGCCGACAAGGACAAGCAGCACCTGGTGGTGCTGGACTTCTGAACCCGCGAAAACAAGCTGGGATCAGGCCCCGAACAGGTCGAGCTGGTCCCTGCGAGCGGCGTGAAAAGGCGCGGGGCTGCCCGGTACGGGGCGACCATCCAGCCAGCCTTGAATCATCGCCAGCATGCGCGTTCGGGCATCCAGGTCGTCGACATAGTTGATGTCCGTCGTGTCAACAACGTAGACGGGCGCTTCGGTGTAGCGGGTCCACAGCGCCATATAGCGTTCGCGCAGTTGGTCGAGATAGGCCGCCTCGATCACCTGCTCGGCGTGGATGGCCCGGCGCTGGATCCGCCGCTGGATCACGTCGGTGGAGGCGTTCATGAACAGCACCAGGTCAGGCCGCGGCACCCGGTCCCGAAGCAGGTGGGCGAAGCGGTCGTAGAGCTTCAGTTCATCACCGGACAGGGTCTGCTCGGCGAAGATCCGGTCCTTGGCGAAGTGGTAGTCACTGACCACCAGATCACAGAACAGGTCCTGCTGCGCCAGGCGCACCTGCTGGTCGTAGCGCGTCGCCAGGTAGAACATCTGGGCGGGGAAGGCGAAGCGGTCGCGGTCGGCGTAGAAGGCAGCCAGGAAGGGGTTGTCATCGGCCGGTTCGAGCACCAGGCGCGCCGACCATTCCGACTCGAGGATCCGGCAGAGCGAGGTCTTGCCGACGCCGATCAGGCCCTCGATGACGATGTAGTGGGACACGCACGCTCCCCGATGGCGGCCCCTATTCGGGTACGGGCGAGGGGGCGAGCGGGCGAGTCAGGTCAGCGTCCCGTCGCAGAGAAGTGCTGGTAATCCTTGGCACGGGACCAGCGCCCACCCCAGCGCCAGCCGATCGCCTGAAAGGCCGTCACGACCACGCCGTCCGCGACGATGGTGCCAGGACGATCGGGGTCGCGGTCGACGAAGAGGCGGCCCTGCGGCGGGTCGATCCGCGCGCCCCGCACGTAGGGGTTCCACAAGGGGTTGAGGTCGACCGCCCGCCCATAGGAATGCTGCGACCAGGTGCTGCTGCCGGCGACCGGTCGGCAATTGAAAGCGCTGCTGTTGTTGGCCCGCATCATGGCGTCGTCGTCGCCGCCGAACTCGTAAGCCGGGCGCAGCGAGGTGATCGGGAAGCGCTGCTGGTAGAGGTCCAGCAAGACCCCAGCGACGGCGTCCGCGCTGTCGGCATGCAGGATGAGCCGCCCGGCGTGGGACGCACCGGCCGGGTCAACGAAGGGCACCATGACCAGGCGCAGATCGTCGAGAGGGACCGGGCAGCCTTCACGCCAGGATGTACCCGTCATCGCGGCGCGCAGGGCGTCCGAGAGCGGCAGGACCACAGGCGTCGGAGGGGTGGACACACCGGAAGACACAGCGGAAGACACAGCGGAAACCACAGTGGCGCGCAGGGCGAAGAGGGCGGCGAGGACGGGGAAGGGCATGGCGGCGAGGGTGGGGCGGTGACGCGCTCGGCGATCAGGGCGCTGCCGGCGTGGCCACCGCGGGGCGGATCACGACGGCGTTGATGGTGCCACGCTCGCCACGGATCTCGAAGCGGTGCTCGGCGCCGACCACGGTGAGCTGGGTCGAGATGGCACCGTCCAGGTTGAGCGCGGTTTGTGCGCCGACCGCGGTCCGCAGGTAGTCGGCGAAGGCCCACAGCGGCAGCCCTCGGGCGACCGTGGCCCGAAGCTGCGCGCCCTCGACCTTGGGACCGCCGGTGTCCGACACCAGCGGCACGATGCTGTCGTCATCGGCCAGGGCGACCAGCCACAGCCCATCCTTGGAGATGGCGACCGCCGAGCGAGCGGCGGCGCGAGCGCCCTCTCGCCGCTTGACCAGGCGCCTGCCCTGGTCGACCAGGCGGTCGATGGACTGCACGGCCTGGGTCGCACCCGGCACGTAGGCGCTGCGATGGACGATGCTGGGGCCAAGCTCCTTGGACCAGGCGAAGACCCCGCTGCCGCCTCGGACGGAGAGGGGCTTGCGCACTTCGCCATCGCTCACCACCAGGCCCATCGGCCCGAACTCGTAGAAGCCGCCGTTGATGGCGGCCCAGGGACCGGGGTCGGTCGGGACCAGCTCGGCGAAGGGCGTGACGCCGCTGGCGGCCCGAACCTGCGCCACGCCGGGGCGCGCGACGTGAACCCGCCACGCCTGCCCGCTGTCCTGGCCCAGCCTCCATGCCTGCTGCTCCAGGACCAGGCCGTGGTCTTCCCACAAGACCCGAGGAGGATCGACCTCCAGCTCGGCGAGCACGGGCGCGGGCCCAGCGGCCGGCTCGGCACTCGGCTCAGCAGCCGGAACAGCCGGCCACAGCAGGGCCATCACCAGCAAGCTGACAGCACCCAGCACGCCCAGGGTGCTGGCGTCGGCGTCGCGGTCGCCCGTCACCACCGGCTCATCTCCGGACCACGGTCACCAGGTTCATCGTCTCTCCCAGGGGCTTCCAGCTTCGGCGCAGGACACGCCCGTCGTCACTCCAACACTCCAGGGCGTTGTATGAGCCTACGTCCAGGTTGGCGACGCCGACCACGTCCAAGCCCGGTCCTCCGCTGTCCAGCGGTGTGCGAAGGGCCTGGATGGCGATGACCGCGGCTTCGTAGAGCGAGACCTTGGGGGTGCCCGGCAGGTCGACGATCACGACGATGGGGTTGCCCTTGTAGGCGGCCTGCACCAGCAGGCGGCGCTCGCGCACGGTCGGGCTGGCCTTGTCGGGGTCGATGGCCAGGTCGCCCTCGGTCCCCAGCAGGTGCGTCTGGAAGGCGCTGGCGTGGTGGTCCTCCAGCCACTGCAGCAACAGGTGGAGGTCCGCCAGGCGCTCGAGCGGTACGATGAGGGAGCGCTGGCCGGGCAGGCGGCCCCCGTGGCGCATATCGAGCAGGGTGAGGCGCCCCGAATCGTCGATGATGACGAGGCCGTCCATTTTGTTGGAGATCAGGAAGTTGTCGATGTGGCCATTGACCGCCGAGAGGCCGGCCGTCTTGTTGTCCTGGGTCACGTAGCTGCCGGCCGTGGCCAGCAAGGTCGTGTGACCCTGTCCCAAGCTGCTGCGGCTGGTGCCCTTGCCGTTGATGAGGTGGTAGCCCACCCGCACGCGACTGGCGTCATAGAGCGCCACCCAGCCGATCTCGCGGTCGTCCCGAAACAGGGCGGCCGTGCGCGCCGCGCCGTCGCCGGATGCCCACTGACCGTTCAAGCGATAGTGCGCCTGGCTAGCCGCGTTGATGGCGCTCTGCTGGCTGGTGACCTGCTCTTGCAGGCGCGCGACCGCGCGGTCCCCAAGGTACTCGAAGTTGCCGGTGACCCAGGCTTCCAGCGCCTTGCGGGTCGTGGACTTCTCGATGTCCAGGTTGATGCC
>JAADHA010000224.1:0-1576 GCA_013152105.1 Oligoflexia bacterium
TCCACGCGGGTGAGCTTGGCGCCGTTCACCAGCCGCCCGACGAGACGGCCCGAGACTACCACCTGCCAGCGGTCGTGCTCCGGGCCCGCCCTCTTGCACTCATCGAGGCGCTGTGATGCAGACCGCGCTCACCCACCCCAAGCTCGCCGAGATCTTCCGCCAGCTCCGCGATGGCCGTCACCTCTGCCTCGAAGATGGCGAGCTGTACAGCGCCGTGGAGGAGAACGCCGAGGGATTCACCGACCTGTTCAAGACCTTGGGCTATGCGCTCCAGCCGCACCGCAAGGGCATCTACTTCTTCCGAGGCGACACCGCGGTCACCGACACCGCCAGGCGCTTCGCGGTCTTCACCTTCATCCTGGTAGAGCACCTCGGCGACTCGGGCCAGGGCATCGAAGAGGCCCTGTTCACCGCCTCCTTTCCGATCGACGAGTTCCCGCATCTGCAGTCGGATCGCTACCGCGAGACCATGGCCGAGATGGGCGTGTCCAGCGTAGACGACCTGTCCAAGCTGGTGCGTTCCATGGAGCGCTTTGGGTTCACCGCCGTGGACGGTGAGCGGGTGCGCTTTCGGCGGCCCATGTACCGACTCATCGACCTGTGCGTGCGTGTGCTGGAGACCGAGGAGGACGACGCATGATCGTCAACGGGCCGACCCGCATCGTGCTCCTGCACTCCGGCAAATACGACTTCGCCGAGGTGGAGCTCGACCGCGCGGTACACCTCGTCGCCCCCAACAACGTCGGCAAGACCACGCTCATCGCCGCGCTGCAGTTCCTGTACATCGACCGCGCCAACCAGATGGACTTCTCCTACGATCCGGCGGCGACTCGACAGTACTATTTCCCCGACCCCTTCTCCTACGTGCTCTTCGAGTGCCTCACCCCCAAAGGGCACCAGGTCCTCGGCGTCCATGGACAGGGGCCCATCCAGAGCTACCACTACGAGCGCTTTCGGTACACCGGCCAGCTCCTCCTCGAGGACTACCTCGACGAGGATCGCCGTCCACGCCGCTGGGAAGACGTTCGGGCCCGGTTGGCCGCGCGAGACTTCGCCTTGGTCCAGCCTCGTGAGCTGTCCTCCATGCTCACCGGGCTGGGGGGCAAGAGGGCGCAGGGGAGTTCCTTTGGCATCGTGCCCGTGCGTCAGCGCAACGGCTACGAGCGCTTCCGCCGGCTGTTTACGCATCTGCTCAAGCTCGGAAAACTCCGTCAAGAAGACCTGAAGCAGGTGCTCATCGAGACCTGGGAGCCCGATCTGGTGCAGCGGGAGATCGACCTGGAGGGCGGCTTCCGCGCTCGGTTCGACCAGATCCGGCGCCAGCGAGAGCAGGTGGACGCGCTGACCACCCTGCTGCCGTTCATCGATCGCGCGATGGCGGGTGTCGAGACGAGAGACGAGCAGCGCGAGGTGCTGCCAACCCTGTGGGCTAGCCTCCAAGCCAGCGCCGACGACGAGGTCAGCTCCCTCGGTACCCAGATTGAGGAGAGCCAAGGGCGTGCCCGAGAGGAGGCCGCGCTCGCCAAGCGAGCGAGAGAGGAGGCGGAGGCCCAACGCAAGATCATCTTGAGGCACC
>JAADHA010000224.1:1647-4195 GCA_013152105.1 Oligoflexia bacterium
CTTCGAGGACGCCGCAATCGAGCGCCTGGACGAGGCGATCGGTGAGCTGGAGCATAAGCTCCGCAGCGCCAGGACCGAGAAGTTGCCGCGTGTCCTACGGGATCTGGACTCCGCGCGGGGGCAGCACCAGAGCGTCCAGCGGCGACTCGATGGGCTTGGGAGCTTGGTGGTGACCTTGGCTCGAGAGCACCTCGACGATGGGCAGCTCGCGCGGGCCTTCGCGGTCCTCAACCCGGAGCTGCTGGGTGAGATCATCGGCCAGGGGGTCACTGTCCGAGACCTCGAGGTGGCGGTGAACACCCTTCGCCGAGCAGCCGAGCGCTCTGACGATGGCAGCGCGGCACTCCCCGGCGTTGGGGTCTCGGGCAGTTCGCTGCACGCAGCCGACATCGGCAAGTACGGGGATCCCGACTCCCTCCGAGAGCAACTCGACGAACTCACTCGGCAGATCCGCACCCTGGAAGATCTGGAGAGAACGCTGCGTCAGGAGCAGGGGCTGCGAGCTGAGCTGCAGACCAAGCGAGCCGAACACCAGGGCCGCATCGAGCGACGCAGCCAATATCGCGCCCACCTTGTCGCCATGGAGGGGAAGCCCGGGCTGGAGGCTGAGCGCGGCGCGCTGACCGGCAGCGCGCAGGACGCCGAAGCCGCCAGAGAAGACGCCACCTACCACGCAAACGCCCACGACACGGCGGCCCGCACCGTGACCAGAGAGGCGGAGAAGCGCGAGCAGGAGCTCGGAGCGCTGCGAGAAGCGCTGCGATCCGTCGAGCCCCCACACTGGCCTTACGAGCAGCCCGACACGCACACCTTGGATACGCCGCTACCCGAGCTCTTTCGCGAATACCGCTCCCGCACCCAGAGGGAAGCCGAGGCCGATGGCGAGGTCCAGGCCGCCCTGGGAGAGGTCGAGCGCATCGCCTACGACCAGTACACTGGAGACGACGAAGCGCAGACCTTGCACAAGCTCCGCGACGCCCGCGAGGCGCTACCCGAGCGCAAGGAGTCGCTCCTAGATCTGTGGAGGTCGCTCATCGTGGGCCTGAAGAGCGCCTTCAAGAGTCTCGGTGAGGATCTGGACACCCTGAACGCCCGCATCAACGATCTCAACCGCGCCTTGGGCAAGACCTCGGTGTCCAATCTCGACCGACTGGCCCTTCGCCTCGAGCGCAACCGAGAGCTTGGCAAGTACGTCAAGGATGTGCAGACCAACGAGGCCATGCCGTTGTTCGGATCTCCCAGGGACGCCCAGCGCGCCCTGGAGCGGATCGGTGAGCTGCTGCGCCTCCGGCCCCGAATTCGCCTGGAGGACATGTTCGACCTGCACTTCGAGATCACCACGCCGGACGGCGCCCAGCGCAGATACCCCCACCTCGATCGCATCGAGTCCAACGGCACTACGGTGACCATCAAGGTCCTGGTGAGCCTGCACCTGCTGCGGGCCTTGCTCACCGACAAGGCTGTGCGCATCCCGTTCTTTCTGGACGAGGTGGCCAGCCTGGATCGGCGCAATCTACGCGGCATCGTCGAGGCCGCCGAGAGCCTTGGGTTCTGTCCGATCCTCGCCAGCCCCGAGGCGAGCGACGCCGCAGAGGTGCTCTACTACCTGCGAGAGGGGAGCGATGGTCGGATCGTGCTCAACCCCGACTCCGCGGCACGCGTCGAGATCCGGCGGTCCCCGCCAAGCGAGTCGCAGTCGTGAAGCCCTCGCTCTTGGAACGCCTGAGGGTCCTGAAACGAGATGGGTCTCTTCCCGGCAGTCGTCTGTCCAAGTCCATGCGCAGGGAGCTGCGCCCGCTCTTCGATTCCTGCATCCTGGAGGAACAGCGCTCTGGGGCGGGTCGCCGGGTGGTGGTGGCGAACACGCCCGGGTTCCACCTGTGGCTTGCAGACCGGCTCCCAAACGGACTGGACCCAGATCTCGCCGGGCCGCCAAGAGCTGCGGCCGTCGCCTCCTTTCGAGACGCCAAGGTCGCCCGACGGACGGACGCGGAGCCGGTGCTTCTCCGCGTGTTCACAGAAGAGGCGTCCGTCGTCGTCGATGGGGTGAAGCTCTCAGCGCGCGATCTCACCCGACAAGCGGGATGCATGAGCTTCCTGCTCCGCGAGGGGCATCACGTCGTGCTGAACGGACGAGTGGGCGTGGTCGAGAATCTCGAAGCGTTTCTGTACGCCGAACAGCTCGGTCCGCCCCTCGACGCTGCGATGTACAGCGCAGGTCGGATCTCCAGCCGAATGCTGGAGTGGATGGGCATGCAGGAAGCCGCATGCTGGATTCATCTTGGCGACTACGACCCGGTGGGGATCAGCGAATATCTGCGCGTCGCAGAAGCCTGCCCAGGACGGGTCACTCTGTGGACTCCGCCAGACTTGGAGCAGCTCGTCGCGCGGTACAGCAAGGGCCGACTGATGGAGGCCTCGTCCCGCGTGTGGGCCAAGGTGCGCCAGAGTGACGACCCCGTTGTTTGCCGCGTCGTCGCGCTACTGGACGGTCACGCCAAGGGCCTCGAGCACGAGATCCTGCTTCGAGACAAGGAAACCCGCTGAT
>JAADHA010000488.1 GCA_013152105.1 Oligoflexia bacterium
CTGAAGCGTTGCAGTTCGGGTGGCTCGAGGTTGGTGGTCATGCCGCGCAGCGCGTTGCTGGCGTGCCGAGTCAGCCCCTGCCGAGCGCCGTAGACCCACAAGGCGAGCTGACCGCCTGGGCGAACCAGCAAGCCCAGAGAGGCAAAGGCAGCGTGAGGGGCGTCGAGGTGGTGCAAGACGCCGAAGCAGTAGACGATGTCGGCGCACCCTTCGCGGAGCGGGGGCTGCGGATGTTCAGCCACACGCCCTACCGACTACTGGGACACCTCCCGGTCGCCCGCGAAGTGGTCAGCCACCTGCCGGTACACGACCACGCCCAGTGGCCCTTCGATGTCGTCGCCGCGGACATCTACGACCGCCTGCGAATCCCCGTGCGCCATTGGTTCACCCGGGACGAACTCGAGACCTGGATGATGGAGGCGGGCTACGCCAATATCCGGGTCAGTCGCCGGGTCCGCAACAACGAGACCTTCCGGGCGCTGGGACAGCGGCGCTGAGACAGTGGCGCTGAGACAGTGGCGCTGAGACAGCGGTGCGGGCGCTCAGAAGCGGGCCCGCATGATCAGGTTGAAGCCGATCTGGTTGCGTTCATAGCCAGGGGCCAGGACCCGCACGTTCCCGTCGGTGTTCGAGTGGTTGTTGTTGAGCGTGTAGAGGACCTCGGTGATGGCGACCATGGACTGGGACAGGTCGATCTGGTTTCCGAGCACCGCCGACAGGATCGCGGCCGGAGCCTGGCCGTCGGGCACCTGTTCGCTGTCGCGGTCGGTGATCTGCACGACGGTCTTGTTGTCGCTGGTGGTGTAGGTGGCCGGCTGCATGATGCCGATCCCGAACCCCGGTGTGACGTGGGCGGCTTCAAACCAGTGCTCGAGCTTCAGGCGGCCGTAGAGCTGTGGCGTGGTCTTGTAGCCCGATCCGATCGACTCTTCGCTGGTCAGGCCGGGGACGTTGAAGACGATATAGGGCAGGTCCTTGTAGACCAGGTCCACGCCGATGATGCTGGTGCCGATGATGAACAAGGACTGCAGGTCGCCAGCGTAGCCGGTCTCGATGGTGGTGGAGCTTGGACTGTCGGCGTCCAGCAGGTTGTGCGAGAGGCGGTCCAGCTCGGACTGCACCAGCACGCCGATCCCGTCCAGGGAGCGGTGCCGCATGTAGTTGTCCCGGATACTGTCTGGTTGGTTGCGGTACAATCGCAGGTCCGCCGACTGGATCCAGGGCATGTCCGTTCGAGAGCGGAAGGCGACTTGGCCGGCCAGGCCGAGGGCGACGATGGTGTCCCCGTACAGCGGGCTGTTGGCGTCGACGTTGTCGAGCTGCCCCTGCTGGAATGAGCCCATATTGCCCTCGATCTTCAGCTTGTCACCCAGGTTCAGCCCCGCTCCAGACAGGAAGCCGTAGAACGTGGTGTTGAGCGCCGCGTCCGACGCGGTCGTGCGGTCGATCCCATCCATGATGGTCGTCTTGGCACCGACGAACGCGTAGCTGCCCTTGCGTTCCCACTGAAGGCGCACGCCGGGCGCGGCGCCGACCTGCTTGACGAACATGGCGCGGCCGCCCCAGGACAGGTCGTAGGAGTAGCCCAAGGCGAAGCGGTCGCTGTCGACGGCGTAGCCGGTCAGAGACAGGGTGTGGTCTTCACCCGGCAGGTTGCGGACCAGCCGTACATAGCTGCCGTCGTCCTCGATATTGGTGCCCGGGTCGGTGTTGTCCGGGTCGAGGTAGGGGGTGTAGCGCAGCACGAAGGCGGCCTCGGTCCACCAGTCCTTGAAGTAGCTGTCGTCTCGGCGGTACAGCACGAGCTGACTGCGGCTGATGTCGTCCGTGGTGCGGCTCTCGTAGTTCTCGAAGAAGGTGGCGTTGCCTCGTTCGACGAAGTTGGCGGCCGGACTTCCCGAAGCCGGGCCGGCCAGGACGTTGGTGTCTTCGAGCGCGGTGCTCACCCAGACATCGACGAAGTCGCCGGCGTGAGCGGGGGAGGCGGCCAGCAACAGCGGCAGCAGGGAGAACATCGACGGGATCCTGGATGGAGACGGTACGGAGAGTGAGGGAGAGTGAGGGAGAGGTGTGCTTGGAGCGCGGACAAGGCTAGCGCTCAGCGAGCCCGAGGGATCGCTTGCCGAATGCGGCGGGCGGGTTGCCTGGGTCGCGTGGTGTAGGTCTTCAGGCCACCGGCGCCGATATCGTCCTGGCCCCGGGCGGTGATGATCCACTTGCCAAAGATCTCGCGGAGCAGGCCCGTGAGATCGCCGATCTGTTGGCCGGCCTGTTCGGTTGGGTGAAAGTCAGGGCTGGTCGAGCTGTCGCCGTAGATCCGGCAGCCACCGTCCGCCAGATCGATCGGCCACTGGCCGTAGTCCAGGTAGTCGGCCCAATCTTGGCTGCCCTCGACGAAGTCGCTGGGGATGGACGCCCCCGAGACCGTCACCAAGGACGATTCCAGGCCCTCCATCAGGTTGTTGTCACAGGTCAGGTCCCCGGAGATGAGGATCGGGTCGGGGACGGGCAAGGTCACATCGGGCTCGGCCTGGTAGTCGGGGTAGCTGAGCTGTGTGGTGGCCAGGTATTCCTGGGTGATGCCGGTGAGCCGGGTCAGCCTGGCCCCCTCCCAGATCCCGTCGGGCTTGCTGAAGGTGTAGACGTAGAGGCTGTTCCAGGCGCCGGCCTTGTCCGCGACATCGGTGACCCAGAAGCCGGCGGCACCGATCGTCGTGACAACGGCCTGACGGTCGGCGATGCGCAGCTCGGCGAACTCGCCCGCGAGCTGGTTGGTCTCGTGGTCGTCGATCTCGTTCATCTGGCGCAGGGTCGGATAGGCGAATTGAAGCGGCTCGCTGACCCCGGTGCCATAGCTGGCGGCTCGGCCGCTCTCGCTGTCCTTGTCCCCCTCGTCGCCGGCCCAGATGCGGGTCGGTCCGAAGGCCGAGTGAAAGGTGATGTCGCCCTCCCAGTGGCCGTCACTGACCGCGATCCACTGGGACTGGTCGAGCTTTCCGGGCCGGACCCGCAGCGTGAGATCGCCGTTGAAGGCGTAGGGGTCGCCGTTGCGGTCCAAGGTCTGGACCGTGATCGAGCGGGTGATCGGGTCCCCCGAGAAGTCGAGGGGTGCGTCCTGCGTGCCCAGCTCGCCGGTGATCGCGACCTGTACGGATGTCGGCTCGATCCGGTCGACCGTCGCTGTGGCGGAGCAGGCACACAGCAGGATGCCGAGCGATGCCGGGGCGAGGGGACACCGGATGGCCCTGTGGGGAGCGGGAGTGGACACGGGTTGCCTCAGTAGATCGGGTTGATGCGGCCATCCTCGACGCACACGTCCGCGTCGGACTGCGGCACGGACCAGTACTTGACGAATTCGGCGATGACGACATCGCGGATGGCGATCCCGGTGAAGGTCTTGGTCGTGTTGCGCTCCAACACGTCAAAGCCAGACCCGCCGTTGGCGATATAGTCGTTGGTGGCCAGCTCGTAGACGCTGTCCATGATCAGGGGCACGCCGTTGACCACGATGTTCTCGGCGTGGGGATCGTCGGGGTCGCAGATCATGTCGAAGGACATCCCAGCCACCTGGGCTTGGGCGTTGCAGCCGCGCTCGGTGCTGCGGTAGGCCACGTAGTCGAGCAGGTCCTGGACCTCGGTACCCGACAGCACCATGGTCGCGATGGCGTTGTCGAAGGGCATCGAGTTGTAGATGTCGTCGATGGTGATGTCGCCGGCCGGGATGTCCGCGCGGATCCCCAGGGTGTTGGTCAGGGCGATCTCGGTCTCGACGTTGGGGAAGGAGCGCATGGCCTCGGCCGTGAAGTTGCCGAGCATGCTGTCCCCGCCGGTGCTTCCGTAGCGGGTCAGCTTGTCGCAGTTCTCTTCAGGTGGGCAAGCAAAGCCGATGATCTGGTCTGTGTTGTAGCTCTGCTCGATGCCCTGCTCGTACTCCTCGATGATGTCCACGATGTGGGGGTCTTCTTCGACCGTGGCGTCGACGGGAAAGACCTGGGAGTCAAAGGACAATATCTCGCCGTCGCGGATCACCAGGTCCAGCCGGCCCACGAACTTGGCGAAGGCCCCGGAGTGCATGATGGGGACGCGCTGTCCGGTCTCTTCGTTGACCACGACCAGGGGGGGGCGGGTGACGACGTGGTTGTGACCCCCCATGATGAGGTCGATGCCGGGGATGGTGCGGGCCATCTCCTGGTCCTCGGTCAGGCCCATATGGCTCAGCACGATCACCAGGTCGACGTTGTCGGTGCGCAGCTTGGAGATCTCTCGGGGCAGGATGTCTTCGGGCTCCAGCACCCGGACGCCTTCGCTGTTGGACTGGTCGTAGATGCTGTTGAGGGACGAGATGTTGGCCATGCCGATGACGCCGACCTTCAGGCCGTCCAGGTCGTAGATGGTGCTGGGCAGGGACGCGGTCTCCAGGCCGGTGGCCCAGGGCAGGTTGGCGTCCTCGAAGTCGTAGTTGGCGGCCATCAAGTCATAGGTGCCCCAGGCGTTGTACTGATTGGCCAGGTTCTGGGCACCCAGGTCGAACTCGTGGTTGGCGATGACCGCGGCATTGGTCCCCAGCGCCGACAGCAGCCGGACCTCGGCCTCGCCCTCGTACTGGTTGAAGATGATGGCGCCCTGGAAGCAGTCTCCGCTGTCCAGGTGCAGGACCCGACCCGCCTTGGCCCGTTCGCGGTTCACGATGGTGGCGATGCGGGCGATCCCGCCGTAGCTGCCCATCCCGTCGGCCAGGCCCAGGCCGTTGTCGGTGAAGCTGGGGTCGAAGTCGTAGGGCAGCAGACGGCTGTGGATGTCCGAGGTGTGGATGATGGTCAGGCGGACATCCTGGCCGACCAGGGCCGGGGCGTCGGTCTGGACTGCCACGGGCAGCATGTCGCAGGAGGTCAGGAGGACCGAGACCATGGCCACCAGCGCGGCGAGGAGCGCTGGGACGCGCCTTGGGGCGAGCCCTGCCGGTAGGCGAGGGGGCGACAGCATCATGCGGCGTGGCACGGCGACTCCAGGGACGCTTCCGCGGCGGCCGCGCCGCAGGCCGGGCGAGCTAACCGACGGCTGGCCGCGGGGCCGGGACCGGGGGTGAAGATCTCGCGCCACTGCGGGCTGGGATGTCGTGCGGCTGCGCGCTCGGTTGGGCCCATGCATGCCGATGGCAGCAGGCTTTCAATGGCTGTCCATCCCTTGACATGCACGGGGTGGTGTGGAATACAAGCCCCCCTTGTCCATGGCCGCTGCCTTGGCTTCGGGTCGCCAGCCTGGCGCGTGTTCAGCGCGCCCGTATTTCGCCGCACAACCTCTCGCCAAGGGCGATCATGCTGCTCTCAACCGCACTGATGGCGCTGTCGCTTGGGACGACCGGCAACATCGCGCATGCGGCGGGCTTTCAGGTCAAGACCATGCGGGACCCGCTCCCCTCGCGGGAATTCGAACGAGGGCTGGTGATCGGCAAGGGTTGGGCCGAGTGGGCCTTTGGCGCGGACATCAAGACGGCCACTGGCTACTGGGATGGTCAGGGCAACAAGCGGGACTGGGCCAACACAAAGTTCACCCACAGCACGCAGCGGCTGACCGTTCGCTACGGCCTGTCACGCCGCGCCGAGCTTTGGATGGAGCTTCCCTTCGTCTACGAACGCCTGACCAACCCAGATGCGGGCACGGACCTCTCGCAGTTCGGCATCGGTGACCCTCGTTTTGGCTGGAAGTACGAGCCCTTTCGATCCATGGCCCCAGTCACCAGCCTGATCCTCTACACCTGGTACAAGGGCCCCGCCGGCAACGAATCCCCCGGCAACTCGGGCGGTGGCCCGGACAGCTTCACGGATTTCGTGGTCAGCACCGGCACGCCGGATATGGCCTTTGGCGCGGCTGGAAAGCGCCAGATCGGGCCCTTGGCCTTCACGCTGGACCTGTCCTACATCCGGCGCTTTAGCGGCGTCACCATGTGGGCGGTCGAGACCACCTACAACCGGTACTCGGGGCGGGTCAAGCCGGGTGATATCACCCGCGTCGCCGGGGACGTGATGCTTCAGCTCGGTCCGGTCGCGGTCCACGGCGGCGCGGACTTCCAGCTTCGCCAGGTCCTGAAGTCGGGCAACAGCGTGACCGGCTTGTTTCCAGGACGCGACCTTGCGCCGGTCGAGGGCTCGGAGGGCTGGAGCCTTGACGCACCCGTCGGCGTGGTCCTCAACCTGACGCGGGGCGTGGACATCGATCTCGCCCTGCGTGTTCCGGTCCGAGGAGAAGACCTGCAGTTCTTCCCGATCGAAGACCTCCAGCCCACCCGTGGCACCACGTACAGCGGCACCCTTGAACTTCGCTACTGATTGCACAGGCAGATGACGATGCGCTTCATGCGGCGGTCCAAGCTCTTCGCCCGGTTGGCCCACAGCGCCATCGCTGCCTGTGCGCTGCTGGCCTTTGGGGCGCCCCAGCCAGCGCAAGCAAAGGTGGCGCAGACCTACAACTACCCGGACCTCCAGTGGCGCTCGATCCAGACGGAACACTTCGTGGTGCACTACCCGGTCAGCAAGAAGACCGCGGCACAGGGCAATGAACACTACCTGACGGCAGAGTGGTCGGCGCGCAAGGTGGCTCGGGCCGCCGAGGACGTCTGGGCGCCGATGTGCGAAGAGTTCAACTACTTCCTCAAGGAGCAGATCCACATCGTCGTGCTCAACCAGTCTGACAGCCTGGAGGGCTTCACGATCCCAAACCTGGACTGGATCGAGCTGTCGGCGAACCCGGGAAAGGGCTTCGCGCGGTCTCGGGGTCGGATGGAGTGGTTCAGCGACGTCCTGGTACACGAGTTCGCCCACGTCGTGTCGCTCAAGGCCAACGATCCCTTTGCCGAGGCGATGATGGGGGTCAGCCTGGGGACGCTCTACCACGACGGGATCCAGGACGTGGACTCGGGCGCCCAGGTCTTCATTGGCGCCTCCCAAAGCGTCTTCTGGGCCGAAGGTGGGGCCGAGTACTGGTCGGATCAGGCGGGCTGGAACTGGTGGACCGCGTCACGGGACCAGGACCTGCGCATGTCGGTCCTGGAGGACCGCCTGCTGAGCTACGACGAGTGGCAGACCGCCTCGGGCAAGATCGGCCCGGGGCACTGGAATGACCAGGAACGCACCTACCAGCAGGGCTACAGCTTCGGGCAGTACCTGCGCCAGCGCTTCGGTGACGACACCTACGCGCGCTTCGCCCTCCAGTACGGAAAGGGGTGGCGCGCCCAGTGGGAGACCGTGATCCAGGACGTGCTGGGGGTCGATGCCCACACCCTCTACGATGACTGGGTCGCCTACATCACCGACCGATACACGGCCCAGCAGCAGCGCATCCAGGCCAGGGGACTGGTCGAGGGTCACGAGATCACGGGTTTCTCCTGGGCGGACTGGGACTACACCGACCCGGAAGCCCGGGACCGCTGGCTGACCCAGACCAATGACCGGGGCCATCGCAAGGGTCCCGGCCGGGCGAAGCTCCTCCGCGAGATCGCCCGAGAGGGCACGGGTACCTACCAGTGGGAACCGCGGGTCAGCGCGGATGGCAAGCTGTGGGCCAGCCTCAACTACGGCACCATCTCGGTGACCCGGGCTGATGAGTCCATGTTTCCGGCGCTCTCGGGTGTGCCGGCCAGCGACGATACAAAGCTCGAAGATTCAGCCCGGCTCAGCGTGGGCATACCGGCAAGCTTCGAGCAGGGTTTTGACTTCGTGCCGGGTCAGAACAAGTTGGTCATCACCGCCAGCGAGCACAGCTTTCGCAATGCCTTCTCGGCCGTGACCGGCCTCCACGGTGAGCTGGACGGCTACGACTGGGACCAGCTCTATGTCTTCGACCTCGATGCCCTGGTCAAGCAGAAGAAGCAGGGCAATGCCACGGTCCAGACGCGCGCCCGCGGGGCCCGCGCGCTCCACAAGGCGGCCACGCCGATTCCGAACACCTTGCGCGGGAGCAACCCGGCGGTGAGCCCGGATGGCCAGCGGGTGGCCTACTTCGAGTACACCGATGGGGTGCTGAACCTGGTCTTGATCGACCGCGACGGCGGCAACAAGCGCGCGCTGACGGACTGGCACGACGGCACCTGGATGCAGGGGCTGGACTGGTCGCCGGATGGCAGCAAGCTGGTCGTCAGCATGTTCCGCCAGTACCAGCAGAACCTGTACATCGTGGACGTCGCCAGCGGTGATCTGCGGCCCTTGATGTGGGACTCCTGGGAAGAAGCCGATCCCCACTGGGCGGCCGATGGCACGATCTACTTCAGCGCGGATGTCGATGGGGTCTGGAACATCTTCAGCGTCGACCCCGCGACGATGGCCTACCGCCAGATCACCAACGTCATCGGCGGCGCCATCAGCCCCCAGCTCACGCCCGAAAACAACCTGGTCTACAGCTACTACAGCGCCAACGGTTGGAAGGTCTACGGGCTGCCCCGACACGACTTCTTCAACCGCCCGGCGGACCACTACTTCCAGTCCGAGACCGACCAGAGCGTGGTCAGCACCGCCTTGGAGACGCAAGAAGACCTGTCCGGCCTTGAAGCCCAGACGTCGAAGTACCGCTGGACGAAGAGCTTGATGCCGCCGTATCTGGTGCCGGTGGTCCGGCTGGACAATGACAGTGGTACTGACTTCGGCCTCAGCGCCGGTTTTCAGTTGATGATCCAGGACTACGCCGAGAAACAAGGGCTTTACCTGTATCCCTCGCTGGGTGAGGACACGCTGTTTTTGGGCCAGTACTTCTACCAGGGCTGGGCTCCGAACTTCTCTCTCACCGGCTACCACTACGACGCCAAGTACAACAGCGGCTACCTCCAGGACGCCGACGGCGACCTTGGTACGACCGGTGACCAGTCCGTGTGGGAGATCCGGCGGGCCGAGTCGGTGGACATCCTGACCCTGGCGGTGGAGTACCCCTGGACCCGCAGCCTGGCTACGACGCTGTTCGCCGAGGGGCACCAGTACAAGTTCAAGACCAGCAGTGACGGGCACTTCCTGCCCTACTCCCACAACCTCTCGGCAGGGCTGTCCGTCGACTTCGACAACGCCGGTGGCTATACCGCCGCCAACCTCACCCAGGGGCGCACGCTGGCGCTCAAGCTCAGCCGCAACTGGGCCGATGTGGTCTACGCCCCCTACGATGGGCTCGCGGTGGATGACGGGCAGATCCTCGACCGCTACGCCTTCAACCAGGGCGAGCTTCGCTACACCGAGTACATCCCCCTGCCTGGGCTGGGTCTGGGCTTCCTGCGCAAGGCCCGGGACAAGGGCCACACCATCCAGATCGACTCTCGCTTCGGCTACATCGACCGCAACGTCGACACCTTCGATGAATTTCGGGCCGGCGGTCAGCACCCGCTGTACTGGGGCTATGGCTCCTTGCAGTCCAGCACCCTGTTTCAGGGCTACCCGCAGTACTCGCTGTCGGGCGAGACCATGGCCATCGTCAACCTGGCTTATCGCTTCCCGCTGCACGACTGGCATCGCAAGCAGGTCGGTCCCCTCTTCTTTCACGGCGTCTACGGACAGCTCGGGGCGACGGCGGGAAACCTGTGGTCCTTTCGGCCGCCCGACGATCCCAGCAAGTTCTACCGGAACCGCTACGGCGAGCGGATCGCGCTTGATCCGGGCGACGTGCGGCGCGAGATCCCACTGGTGGACTCCTCGTACAAGAACGGGAACTACCTGCTCTACGACGCCATCGCGGAACTACGCGTGAACGCGACCATGTTCCACGATACGAACTGGGACAGCTTCATTCGCCTGGCTTACGGCTTCAACACGGTGCGGGGAACTGGCGACATCAACGGCGACTACATTTACGACACCACCGACAACGGCTTCGGCGACCAGCTCTCGTCTGAGACGCAGCCGCCCAAGCTACGGGTGTACGTCGGCCTTGGCACGGGCTGGTAGGCACAATGATGAAGCTCTGCACCGCGCGTACCTGCCTTCTCACCTGCCTTCTTACCTGCCTTCTTGTCGGCTCGCCCGGCGTGTTCCTGGCCTGCGGTCTGCCCGCGACCCAGTCCGATCTGAAGTTCGGGGGGGTGGGGCAGGCCCCCGCCGAGATCGGTGCTGCGCCGACGCCTGGCGGTGGCTTGATCGAGTACGACTGGGTGGAATTCGCGGGTGGGCAGCTCCCCTTGGCCTTGGTCGGTCAGCCGTCTTTTGCCCAGGTGGGGCCGGCGCTGGCCGCGTTCGCGCCGCCCTATGCCATCGTGATGGGCTCGGGTCTCATCTTCGACACGGACCAGCCCGATCCCGACGCCCTCTACGGTCACTTCGCGCGGCCGCCCGACACGGTCGGGACCTGCCACACGGTCTATGGGCAGCAGAGCTATGCCGGCGATGTCGCGGATGTGGGCAGCGCCATCACCGCGCAGCTCGCGGATGGCTCGGCGGGCTTTGAGATCGGTCGGCATCCCTTCGTGTTGCCGCCGGACGTGCAGGACGTCCGCCCGCGCTACAGCGCGCTGGCCACCTGGCGCAGCGCGAGCTTGACCCACTGGGTGCCGACCGGTGATGGGAACGCGCTCAGCGACGCCAGGGAAGAGACCCTGGCCCGTGCCAACTACCCCTTTGGCCAGACGCTCAACCTGAGCTTCCCCGGTGGGCTCCCGCCGATCGAGGCGGCCTACCCCAGCGTCCCTCTGCCCCTGCGGTCCGTCAATCTGGCCGCCACCCTGACGCTTCCCCAGCAGCCCGCCGGCTTCATGCTGGAGTGGACGGGCCCGCGCTTCGACGCCCGCACGCGGAGCTGGACCGGCGAAGGCCAGGCCCAAGCTAGCTGTCTGGCCTATGGCCGGGCGGACACGCCGCCGGCGAGCCCCACCGACTGCCAGAAGCTGCCGCTTCCACCGTCGGACGGGAACCTGGTGGGCCAGATCTACACCGGGCCGTGGAAGACTGAGAGCGGCCTCACCCTGCGCTGGGAAGCCCAGCCCGACGCCACGGACAGCCTCAGCGTCTCCATCCGCTTCCTGGCTCGGGTCGACCAGACCGACGCTCGCTTCGTCAGGGACGTGGTCAGCGTGGACGCGGACAGCACCGCCCAGGGGGACTGGGACAGCCTGCTGGACGACGGCCTGGTCCCCGGGGGCACGCCGGTGCCGCAGGGCCAGCGCCCCTCGCTGGCTTGCGATGATGATGCCGACGTGAGCTGGGTCTTCGACCCGGCCCTGCGACAGGCGGACAATAGCCCCGTTCCGACCTTGCAGGGCGACCCGCAGAACACGGTGGCCGAGTTCACCTGTACCCTCGACCCGGGTGCCGGTTCCTTCACCATCACGGCTGAAATGCTGGGGTCCGCGTTGAGCTATGCCGACCAGCACCAGGCAGGTGGCGCTGTGTTCTACGTGGCGCGGACCCAGTCCGAGCAACTCGAGATCCCCGCGGTGCGCGACTGGGCCGGGCAGCGCCACGATGTCTCGCCCGTCACGGTGGTGAGCCAGGCCGTCCAGATCGGCCGCTTCTGGTACGACCGATAGCCATGGGGATCGCGATGAAGATGCAGGCGGCTTGCTCCCTCGTGCTGGTCTTGGCGCTCGTTGCCTGCCAGCTCGGCGATGGGCTGGACGACTACTACGCACAGGGTGGATCCGCGCCCGAACTCTCCGGCTTGGACCCCGCCTCGGTTCCAGGCAACACCGGCGGCCAGACGGTCGTGATCCAGGGCTCAGGCTTTGGCAGCGACCCCAGCGTGGTGACCGTCGTGTTCGGCGATGTCAACGCCGAGATCCAGTCGATCACGGACGGCCGCATCACCGTCACGGTGCCGCAGGGTCCGCTCCAGGGTGGTGCCGTGGCGGTCCGGGTCGGCACCGCTGGCGGTCAGGGCCTGTTGCAGGACGGCTTCCGCTACGACCTTGGCAGCCTCTACGAAGACCAGACCGCCTACATCGTCATCAATAACGACTGGTTCTCGTGCATCGGCGGCATCGGCGGGGGCGGGGGAGACGGCGAGGACGCGGGTTGCGACACCTCCGCCTGGGTTGGCCTGACCGGGACCAGCGGGCGGGGCGAGTTCATGGAAGACACGCCCTTCTCGCGACAACATGGCCAGTTCGTCGGCGCTTGGGGCGGGCCGGACGTCTCGATGGGGGAGTGGACCGTCGAGCTGCCCCCCTACCAGTCCGAGATCCCGGACATCGAGGGCGCGGTCCAGAACCTGCGCGACAAGAACATCACGCACTTCAGCCTGCGCAATGACGAGTGGGGGGACACGCCCTACTGTGCCGATGTCTCGACGCTGGCCACCTACACCTACGGCGGCGGGGACCCGGTCGATCCCAGCGACCCCAGCGCGGGCCTGTTGGCGCCCCAGACCGTCGGCACCGCCGGCCTTCAGCTCTCTGTCGAGGCCGACCGGGACGGCGGCGCCTGCGCCGACGATCAGGACCGCCTCTACAACCTCTCCACGCTGGACTTTTGCCAGACCTGGTCCGACCAGGCCGGCGGCCTGAAGTCCTACCAGCGATCGGGGACCTGGATCTACCAGGCGGACTGGCCGGTCGGCGAGGACTTCTTCGTCGGCCAGGGCAGCGGTGGCGATCCCTGGGATGACGCCTTGGTCCAGGTGAGTTTGGACGTGCCCGAGGCCGGTATCGACCAGGTGCCGCTCACCTTGCCGCCCGACGCCCACTTCGCCGCGACCACGGGCTTTGACGCGTCGTGGTCCGAGCCCCAGCAGTGGGGTGCCTCCAGCCTCTCGGCTTGTCCCGACGGCAACGGCGATGGCATCAGCACCCTGGACGAACCCGCCCTTCGCTTCGAGTGGCAGCCGACCGATCTCGGTGACGTGGTCGGTGGATCGGTCAAGGACGTCGATGTCGTCGTGCGCTTGACCCTCAGCAGCCTGCGGCTGGGCTTTGCAGGTGACCAGGGCTTCGACCTGCGGGCCTCGATCCAGGTGCCCGATGCCTGGAATGTCGACGCTTCGACCGGCCTGAGCCAGCTCGAACTCCCGACCTCGATCCTGGCGCAGTTCCCTAGCCTGACGACCCAGATCGGTGAGTTCACCAGCTCCAAGGGCGACACCGTCTTCGTGTACGGCGACCCGCTCAGCGGCAGCTACGGCACCCTGGTGGTGACCCTGGAGCGCGTGACCGAGTACCGCCTGGACGCGCCGCAGTTGGCGGGCGACCTCGTCCTTGCCTATGTCACCGGCGACCTTGGCTTCTACGACTGGACCAACCCCCTCGACGGGACCGACGCCTGCGGGCCCGACGATGGGTCCTCGGGTTGATGCAGGATGGGGGCTCGCCAGCCCTTGACGGTGCCGAGCCGACCCTATAGAACGGCTGCGCCGCTTCGGCGGCCCCCCCTCAGGGGCTCGTAGCTCAGCTTGGTTAGAGCGCGCGCCTGATAAGCGCGAGGTCGGCTGTTCAAGTCAGCCCGGGCCCACCACATTCCCCTCGGGGGCGTAGCTCAGTTGGGAGAGCTCCTGCTTTGCACGCAGGTGGTCGTCGGTTCGAGTCCGGTCGCCTCCACCACCGATCGAGCCCCGTCAAGCCACTACTTTGACGGGGCTTCTTCGTGCGAACCTGGAGCACGCCAAGCGCGGGCGAGCTCCCGTTGGCGAGGCCGATGCTGAGGATGCTCGTCGGTGGGCTGGGGCTCGGCTACACCGCCCAGGCCGCACTCGAGAACGATCGAAGCGCGCTGGTGTGTGTGGTGGATCGCATGGACTTCGTCATCAACTGGCTGCGCGATGGTCTGCTGCCGCTGTCTGAGCAGCTCAACAGCGACCGACGCCGTCGTCATCGGCCGCGTTTCCTTTGCCGGGGACCTGTGCTAGCGTGTGAGCGTCCCGGGGAGCGCTGGTGCCAATTGACTATGGCTGGGATGTCTTCATCTGCCACAGCAGCGCCGACAAGCAGGCGGTGCGGGGCCTGGCGGAGAGCCTGCGGGCTGCTGACCAGCGCGTGTGGCTGGACGAGGAGCAGATCGGCCCCGGCGACGCCGTCACCGAGAAGATCGACGAGGGCCTGCGCCGCAGCCGCTGGCTGCTGGCCTGCCTCTCCAATGCGCAGATCGAGTCCGGCTGGGCCCGGGCCGAGCTGGGCGCGGCCCTGAATGCCGAGCTGAATGAAGGCGGCAAGCGCGTGATCGTGGTGGTGGTGGGCGAGCTGGACGAGGAGCGGATCCCCATGCTGCTGCGGGACAAGCGGCGGGTGGACTGGCGCAGCAACGCGGGGCGGGACGAGCTGCTTGCCTGGATCGCCGACGCGCCGCGGCGTCCGCCCCGGGTTGAGCCGACCGAGCTGCGCCTGCGGCTGAAGGCGGTGGAGGAGCGCATCGAGGCGCGGTGGGTGGACCGCGAGGTGGACCCCCACGACTTCGCGCTGCCCATGGTGCCCGGCGACGCAGAGGACCACCGCTGGTACCTGGAGCAGTACCTGCGCCTGCCCGGCCCCGGCGACCACGCCCGGGCCCGGCGCTTCGAGAAGCGGCTCCAGACCTGGGGCGAGAAGCTCTACGACGCCCTGTGGCCGCACCGCGGCCCCCACCCCCTGGCCGAGCTGGCCGAGGCCACGGGCCCCCGGATCCTGACGCTCATCTCGCAGGACCCGGCCGTGCTGGCCCTGCCCTGGGAGCTGCTGCGCAGCGGCGAGCCCGGTGC
>JAADHA010000196.1 GCA_013152105.1 Oligoflexia bacterium
CGGCGCGGTGCAGGGTGGAACTGGGCGGTCGCCTGGGCGGTCGTCTGGGCGGGGACGACGCTTGTCCATCGAAGAGCGCCTGCGCCAGTCAATGGCTCGTGAGGACAAAGCCAGATCCACGGTCCAGGGCAGCTCGCCTGGGAGACCGTCACATTCCGCTTCGGAAGCTGGGACCGACCCTTCGGATTCCCGTCGCAACGCATCGTCCCGTTCCGGTCAAGCTCGGGCTGCGTCTCGTGTGAGTCCTCCTGTTTTGCCTCCCGCGGTGCCTTCGGCAGGTCGCTCAGGCCGGTCAGACCAGTCCCGGCTGGCTCCGCCACCTCCGCCGTCATCCTCTGGAGTGTCCATGTCCAGCAATCGATCAGGCGGCTCGGGCCGTCACCCCGCGCGGCCACCAGTCGGGGGCGGTGCCAGTCGCGCCAAGCCCTTCAAGCCGGCCGGCGGCAGCAGGGGTCCGCTCAAGACCGTCGGCCAGCGCAGCCCGGATGAGACGGGGATGCTGGAGATGGTGCCGCTCTCGGCGGACTCCGACCGGTCCGAAGCTGGTGCGGATCCCAGCGCAACTGCCTTTTTTGCGATCCCGGCGCCCAAGGCGGATCGCAGCCGACCGGCCGGCGGAGGCTCGCCTTCTGGACCTCCGCCTGGCGGCGGCATGGGTGCAGCCCCGTCGGGACCGCCTCCGGCTCCTGGTGGGGGCTTCGGTGGGCCGCCACCACCTCCGGGCGGGGGCTTCGCGCCTCCGCCACCAGGCGGTGCGATGGCGCGCCCAGGCAACCTTGCGCCTCCGACCCCGCCGCAGGCCATCCAAGGACCGGTGGTTGGCTATGGTGGCGCGCAGTCGGGCGGTGGGACGCCATTTGTCGTGTCTGGACCGACGCCGGGTTCGGCGCCGCCCGCCGACGCCGACTCTCGGGTCCAGTCGACTCGGCTCTACGCGATCCTCTTTGCGTGCTTCGTGCTGGTCAGTGTGGCGATTGTGGTCGCGGTCTGGCTGCGTCCGGGCGGCGGCTCCGGCGATGGCGACGCGGTCGCTGACAATGGCAGCACCGCCCCCAACACGGCGGTTGTGGATGGGATCAGGAAAAAGGCCGAGCCCAAGGACACCGGCGTGGTCGAGGCCGCTCCCGCACCAAAACCAACCCGTCACCGCACCAGCTCCAAGGTCAAGACGACGGCCGCTCCGGCTCCCTCGCCGCCCAGCAATCCTGGGGCGATCACCGTGAAGTTGGGCGATCCCAATGGCTTCAGCTCGATGACGGTGCTGTGTCCCAGCGGCTTTCGCGCCAAGGGAACCTTCAGCGGGGGCTCCGCCACGGTCGGCGGTGTTCCGGCGGGTCAGTCCTGCTCCTTGATCTTCAACGGTGGCATCTCGCCCGGTCGCTTCAGCGGCGCCAAAGCTGGCAGGACCTTTACCTGCTCCATGATCGGGTCGGGCATGGTGTGCAAGTAGGCCGGCCGGGGCGGGCACTTCGCCTGGCGTCCGCCTACGCTTGCGCCGAGTCTGTGCGCTTGGCGCTGGGATCGAAGGGCGCCGACAGCTAAGCTGCGGGAACTTCGCTCGCACTGTCACGGTGCTCGCCTCAGCTCGAACCGCGGATTCTCGGATGTTGCTACGCCTGCTGCTCGTCATGGCCACGCTCTTTGCGGGACTGCTGACATCCACACCCACGCTTGCCGCGACCGGTCCAGCGCTGGCCGGTCCCTCGGCCAGCGTCGTGCGCGCCTTCAAGAAAGAAAAGAAGGACAGCCAGACCAGCGAAGAAAAAGACGCCGAACAGGCGGCCGCCGAAGCCGAAGCCGAACGCAAGCGCAAGGAAATCCTGGCGCGGATCATCGTGTTGAAATGGGAGGGCACGAAGAGCGCTGGCTACGACGATGAGACCGTGCGCCGCAATGTGCGCAGCCGCATCGGGCGTCCCGAAGCCATGTTCTTCCCCGAAGTCGACCTGTACCAGAACGGCCGCAAGGTCAGGGACCGCACGGTCATCCCGGCCATGCAGCCGGCGATCGTTCCCGACACGAACATTGCTCGGGTGCAGGCTGCTATTGACAGCGTGGCGGCCATCCCCTGGAACGGCTTGCAGCCCTTCGAGTGGCGCCAAAAGGCGGACGAACTCCGCGCGATCGCGGAAGATATCTGGTTCGTTGACCGGGTCGATCTGCGCGAACCGCTCTTCCTGCTCTCGGCCCAGATCGGTCGCGCCGCCGAGAACGCCACCAATCAGTCGCCCCCGTACTACGAATCGGTCGGCCCCTACTCGGTCAACTACTACTTCTATCTGGCCGCCACCCTGGCCTATCAGGAACCGTCCCTGATGAGCAAGCTCACGGACCAGGAACTGGCCGCCAGCGTCCAGATCATCCTGGACCAGATCAACCAGGGCAGCTTCCCGACCATCACGGTGGACTTCCAGCAGGATGGCATTTTCGACGCTGAGTGGTTCAACAGCACCTACGAGACGCGGCTCAACGGCATCGTGGTAGAGCCCGACGCGCGCGGTCAGATCGATGTCTTCTTGGGACGTTCCGATATTTACCTCAAGCGAAAGGACACCGGGCATGGCCTGTCCGAGCGCTTGGAGGTCACCAAGCTCAACGACAAGATCTACTTCATTCGTGATGTGGCCCGAAAGAAGATGGGCAAGGACTTCATCGACCAGCTCTTCCTGCACAAGAACGAGTGCAACCCGGAAGTCGATGGAGAGATCCTCAACTTCCTGGCGATCTACGCCAAGCTTCACGGCAAGGCCGAGGTCTACATTGCCGTCCCCGAGAACGGGAACCCCAACAAGACCTGGATCTGGCGCTACGTGCGCGAGAGCGCCCAGCTCAAGCTGGTGGGCGGTGGGCCCGACGCCTTCCCGGTGCGCTTCGCCATGGTGTTCAGCAGCGGCCTGCTCTACAACAACGCGGCGCTGGCCATCAACAGCGACCTCGGCTCGGGTGGAGGACCCTCGCCCAGCAGCATCGCCAACGACAAGCGGATCGACCCCAGCCTTACGCCGGCCACGGTGCCCTTCAACTTCGAGCTGCGCGGTCACTACAACCGGCTGATGGTCAACGTGGGCGCTGAAGCCGGCTATGAAGCGGGCTCTGGAGGCGGGTGGCTGGAGTACTACCAGACACCGGGCGCGGAAGTGGACACCTTGACCATCGACCCCAAGGCCAGTGACTGTCAGGAAGTGACGGGCAAGGACGGCAACGGGGACCCAACCTCCGAGCTGGATTGCGGCAGTGGACTGGTCAGCGTTTTGAACAACAAGAGCTTCAATCGCTACCTGTACATGGGCGTCGGCGTGGTTTTCTTGCGCGACGCGGGCATCGGCTTCGGACCACGCCTGGCCGCTCGGGTCGGGTGGAGCAACCTGCCGCACGCGATCCAGACGACCGGCCACTTTGGGTGGGCGATCCAACCGGGCTTCCTGCCGTCTGGGCAGCGAGTGCGGCCGTTGATCGACGCGGACGCCCGCGCTGGGATCGCCATTCCGGTCAAGAAGAGCCTGGTCAGGGACGCGACGGGCAAGGGATCGGTCCTGCCAGTGTTCGGCATCACCCTGGGTATCGGCCTGACCTTCTGACCGCGCGCCGTCTGATGTTTGCGGTGGCGACTCAGACCTGGGGTAGGTAGGCTTTACCTTCTGACCTCATGGGGATGCCGTGCTGCTCGCCTTGTTCCTGACCGTTCTGCCCGCCCACGCGACTGAGCTGGTCGCTCGGTGGGACCAGCCCGTGCGCTACCACGCCGAAGCCTTGATCCATACGCCCAATGGCCAACGCTACATCGGCTGGGTCAACTACGATGTCACCGCCGCCGAGCAGGAGATCTCGGTAGACCTTGACTGTGATGGAAAATCGGGCTCGCGTGGCTTTGACGTGATCTGCACGATCGACAAGGTCGCGCTGGGTGGGGCCGTGTTCGTGGGCAAGCAACGTCAGCTTGACGCGATCTTCGTAGAGTACCAGGGGTACTTGCAGGGCCAGACCGTGCAGCTCACGGTGGCACGCGATGGGCGGGTAACCGGGGTGGATCTCGAGGGTGTGGACAAGCGGGACGACCGGATGGCTCAGATCCACGAGTCACTTCGGCAGCTCTTGCGCCGCGTCTTCGCGCCGCTGGACCTGGGCCTGCCGAAGAAGGAAGTCCAACCCTCGGGGACGTGGAAGCAGAAGGGCACGCCGCTGTTTTTCCAGCTCCTGACCTCGTATGGCACGGCGGGTGGGTCGGTGGTGAAGCACACTCTCTTGGAAGTCGACGGCGACAGCGCGCTCATCAGCACCCAGGGCCGCGGCAATCTCGCGACGGGGCAGGACTGGGAGACCTCCGCAGCGTCGCGCGATATCGTGCGCATGGTCGGGGCCGGCAGCGGGCGCTTTGACATCGCCGCTGGACTGGTCTCGTGGCGGCAGGTGTCCGTAAGCGGTGAGCTGACGGGGTCGTCGCCCAACGCGGGTGTGCCGATCGTCTACACCTTGGCGGCATGGGCCGGGCGAATCGGGGCCGATGGCAAGGTCGATACTGGCGCGGCGCCGCCGCAGCCGACGCAGCAGTAGCGGCGGCACTGGGTGGACTACAGGTCGGCCACGTAGTCGAAGAACTCGCCGAAGTGTACGCGACTGACTTGCTTGCCCATCTTGACCATCTCTCGGGCGACCGACTCGACGACGTGTTTCATCCCGACTGACTCATTCGCCGCGCTGGCCAGGATGCACGCGTTGATCGCGGCGCTGACGATGTTGCCGCCGGCCAGGATGAACTGGCGCGCGATGGTGTCGAGGTCCAGATCGTCGTCCCGGGGTGCGTGTTCGGGGATGGCGCGGCCCCACAGCTCGCGTCGAGCCTCGAAGTTGGGCATCGGAAATTCAATGACCGCGCCAAAGCGCCGCAGGAATGCCTCGTCGATGTTCTCTTGAAGGTTGGTCGTGAGGATGGCGCAACCCTCGAAAACCTCGAGACGTTGGAGCAGGAAGGCGACCTCTTGGTTGGCGAAGCGGTCCTGCGCTTGCTTGACCTCTCCGCGACTTCCAAAGAGCGCGTCGGCCTCGTCGAACAGGATGACGGCCGTGCCCCCCTCGGCGGCATCGAAGATCTCGCGGAGGTTCTTCTCGGTCTCGCCGACCCAGCGGCTGATGACGCTGGATGTGTCCACTCGGAACATGTCCAGGCCCAGGGCTCCGGCGATGCACTCGGCCGCCATGGTCTTCCCCGTTCCGGGTCCACCCGAGAACAGGGCCTTGATGCCAAAGCCGCGTGGCCGCACCTTGATGGCACCCCAGCGGTGAAAGACCGTCTCTTGCTGGGCCAGGTAGGAGCGCAGCATCTCGAGCTGGCCCATGATCTTGTCGGGAAGGATCAGATCGTCGAAGCTGTACTTGGGGATGACATGCTGGGCCAGTCCACGAAACTCGGGCCGGCTGCACTCGCGAGCGGCGTCCCACACGGCCTCTACTGTGGGTTCCTTGCCACCGCACTCGGCTTCAGCGCGTTCCAGCACCCGGGGAATCGTTGTGCCGCCCACGCTGTAGAAGCGCTCGCTGATCTCGCTGGACTGGGCGGGGTCCCAGCCCCGCTGGGTGAAGGCGTCTCGCCAGGCATCCACGCGCTCGTCCAGGGTGGTGCGCGTGACCTGCACGGTCAGACTGGCCCGCTCTGAGCCCAACAGGCTGCCGATGGAGCGTCGATCCGTGCCGCCGACCAGGACGGGGTAGGGCAGGGTCGCCAAGGCGCTACCCAGCCGAGTAAGGGCGTTCCGTGCCTGCGGATCTTCCTGGCTCTGGAGCACGTTGATCACATAGGGCAGGGCGCGGCTCAGGCGCAGCTCGCGTAGCAGATCCCACGGCTGTTCGATGAACTGCTGGGCACGCTCCAGATCGATTCGCACCAGCGGTCGATTGCAGCTTCTCGCGATGGCCATGGCGACGCCCTCGCGGCTACCGATGGTGCTGCCGATGATGGCGATGGTGACGGAGCGGCTCAGGGCGTGGCTGATCTCCTGGATGCGCTGGCGGGTCGACCCCGGGATGAAGGGCTCGCGGTCCGTCTGCATGGGATCGAAGCCAACGTCCTGGGGAAGCTCCTCTTCTTCCAGCAGCCAACGCAGCAGGCGGCCGCTGGGGTGGACGCGGCGGCTGGAGAGGGTCTCGGCCCCGTCGCTTGGGAACAGCAGCACCAGGCGATTCTTCACCAGCGGCGCGCTGCCCATCAGGCGAGCTTGCAGGGCCAAGCGTTCGGTGCGGTGCGTGCGAAGGACGCGCGTGGCCAGATCGACGGTCAGGTAGGCCTGGTTCAGGTTGTCGTTGAGGTAGCCAAAGATTCGCGCGTAGCCGTTGCTGATCTCGGGAGCCAGCGACAGCAGGAGCAGGTCCATATCGTCGCCGTCGAAGTTGAAGGCCCGTCTCAGGCGCGCCACCCTGCCCGTGGGATCGTCACGCAGCGCGGCGCTGGCGGCGACAGCGTCTGCCAGTGCGTCGGGTTGGTCGGGCCAGTCGATCTCACCGTGGGCCCGGAGCAGGGCGTCGACCTCGTCGTCGGTGATGACGCTGCCCCAGAACTGACCCTTGGCGCGCATCGCGGGTCGCGCGCGCTGGCGGCGAACCGCCCGTAGCAGCAAGAGGTCCGTGCGGCGGAGACGGCGGGCGAGTTCTTCGAAGACGGTACGCATGCCGGGACTCTGCCACAGCGGTGGTCACTGTGGGGCCCGGCTTGCCCCCGCCGCGAGCTGCGTGGCCGGGGAGCATGGCCCTGAGCAGGGGCTTAGAAGCTGCCCCGCTTGTCGGCGTGGCGTTCGGATTGCACCTGCTTCTTGTTGTCGAGGGCACCCTGGACCTGGCGGGCCAGCTCTTGCACGACATCCTGGTGGGTCTGCCCTTTGTCGCGAAGGGTGAAGTAGCCGCGCTTTGCGTCGGGACTCTCGGATTGGGTCATTGAATCGGTGCCCTGCGGCTGGGCTCCAACGCCATCGCCCCGGTGTTGACCCCTGGCAGAGTCGTACTGGCCTGGGCCCGCGCCCGGTTCATTGCCAGCTTCATAGCCGCCCTCCATCCGCTGGAAGACCATGGCTTCGACGGCGCGCGCTGCGGTCTCTTCGGCGTCGTGGAAATTCCCTTCGCCGCCACCACCGGCGCCGTCACCCTGGAGTTCATGGTAGCGCTCGTGGGCGTAGAGGGCCTGATCATCGGCGCGTCCGATGTCGAAGTCATCGCTGACCACGATGCTGCGGTCGATGGTCATTGCGCGGGCGCCCACGGCCTTGAGCGCGCGGCTGGCCAGCGCGCCGCGGAACACGCTTCCGCCGTCAGTCATTGATTGACGCTGCAATTCGCTGCGGTCGAGGCGACCCGCCAGTCGATTGACGGTGTGGGTACCAGGCGACTTTCTGGCCATAGCGGCTCCCGCGACTGAAAGCGTTGTGAGCACGATAGCGCACTGTGAGGCGGATCGGAAGCGTCGCCTGCGCCCCTCAAGCCATCGGCATGCAGCGCCGACGGACGATGTCGCTCACGACTCGCTGACAGGTCCAGAGCTGATCGACTGGCACATATTCGTCGGCTCGATGCGCTACGTCGATGCTGCCCGGCCCGAAGACGATGCTGTGAACCCCCGCAAGAGCCAGGTTGCCGCCATCGGTGGCAAAGGCGGCGGCGCCCGCCTTGTCACTGGACGCATGCGGACGCAGCAGTCGCTCCAACTCGGTCCCGGCTGGCGTCAACAAGGCGGGGGCTTCTTGCAAGATCTCGGCGCTTGCCCCGCCACCCTGCCGGGCCCATCGAAGGGCAACCGAGTCGACCAGGGCCTGGACACGGTTGAAGATGCGGTGGCCCGACTGACCGGGAAGCTGGCGAAGGCCGACCAGCAGCTCGCAACGGTCTGGCACGATGTTTACCGCGGTGCCCCCATGGATCTGGCCACAATTGAGGACAGGGTAGGGGGTGGGCAAGGCATCCAGGATCTGGGGATCAACATCCTGGTCTTCTGCGGCCAACTCTTCTTGGAGGCGATCGAGCGCATCCAGGATGTCAGCAGCGATCCGCACAGCGCTGGTCCCGAGTCCAGGGCGGGAGCTGTGAGCAGCGCGCCCGGTACAGGTGATCTTCAAGGTTGTGTGGCCGGGATGGGCGCGGCACATCTCGAAGTTCGTGGGTTCGCCGATCAGCGCCAGGGAGGGCAGGCCACCGCCGACCTGATCGAGTTGCCTGAGCAGGGCACGGGAGCCGTGGCAGCCGACCTCTTCATCGTGGGTCCAGGCCAGGACCAGCTCGCGGTCGAGGTGCTGGAGTGGCAGCTCGGCGAGGGCACAGGTCGTAGCTGCCAGAAAGGCCTTCATATCGCATGCACCGCGCCCGTAGAGGCGGTCGCCACGGCGATCGAGGTGGAAGGGGTCGCTCGACCAGTCCTGTCCCGCCACCGGGACGACATCCATGTGGCCGCACAGCAGCAGTCCGTCCGTGTCCTGTGGTCCGATCCTGGCGAGGACATTGCACTTGCCAGGGCTGGTCTCAAAGCGTTCGACGCGCATGCCCGCGTCCTGGGCGCGCTCGGCCAACCAGGCTGCGAGGGCGATGAGGGGTCGGTCGCTCACCGTGGGGAAGGCGACCAGATCGGCCAGGGCGGTGAGGGGATCCACGGTCTTACTCGTCGTCCTCTTCTTCCTCTTCGTCTTCCTCTTCTTCCTGCCACCAGGTGTGATGCTTGGTCTCATCTTCGGGTGGGGGGCGCTCCATCTTGTCTCGGACGTTCAGGATGAGGTCCGCGAAGCGCAGGTCGGACGGAGGCGGCCGGCTGGTGCAGGCGGACTCGGTCCCGACATGAGCCAGCTCGACCGGGGCACCGGCCGCGCTGTTGTTGGTGTGGTCCAGGTGTTTCTCCACCATGCGAGGAGTCGACGCATAGGCGGCGCGCTCGGCCTCGATGGCCCGGTCCATCAGGTCGGCGCCGTAGCCCAGGTTGCCGTTGCACATCGCGTTGGCTGCGCGCTGATACAGGTGCGCGGCCTGGTGCCAGCGGGTCGGATCCGGCAGGTGGAAGCCGGCTTCGCCCTTGGCGACAGCCCTGAACCACTCACGTTCGTGCTTCATCTCAAGCTGCTCGAAGCCCTGCACGGTGTGCATGGTTCTCAGGCGCTCAACGATGAATTGAAGGAGCTGGTCTCGGGTGCCGGCGGCCTGCTGCAAGCGGGCGTCCAGGGCCTGGTTTCCCTGGCGTGCGCCGATGGCGCGGAGTTGGCGGCTACCCCGGTCGCCCAGTGCGGCGCGCCGCAACGGCTTGACGGTTGTGGCCAGGCGGTCCGTCGCCGTCGGCGCCTTCCTTGTGCTGCGAGCCATGCGCCAACCGTAGCACCAGGCATCCGTGGCCGTCCGCAGTGCCGTCCATGCCGGTCACTCTTCGGCAGGTCGATCTTGACCGTGGCCTGTACCTTTGGGTAGCGTGGGTTTCCTTCAGCGGGGTCCATCGCTCTCCCCATGTGCAGGCCCGGCCTGTCGGTGTGTTTCTTGCGGCTCGTCAAGTCCATCTCTGCGCCAAGGTCCGCGCCAGCGGAGTCGGTCCCGGTTCGGGCCAGCGACCCACGCTTGCGCTTGCAACGAACCGTGGCCGGCGAGCACCTGGGCGCGATCCCCATCGTGGCGGAGCGTGTGGCGGCAAGGGCGCAGTGGGAAGCACCTCGCCCTGTGGTCCCCGATCGCGAGCGCGCGACACGCTCGGGACAGGTGCGTCCGAGCCGTCGCACCGTCGAAGCTGCGCCGAATGCGCCGCAACTCATCCGCCTGATCCAGCACCCCTTCGCCCTGGAGACGACCCGCTCCAAGGTCGACCCCAGCAAGAAGCGACCGGCCCGAGTGCGGGTGGGCGAGCTGCTCAGGGTGTCCTTCAGCGTGCCCCTGCGTCAGGCCCTCGCGGCGGGGCGGCGCCTGCCCTTCCCGATGCCGACCGGTCTGCACCCTGTCGTCTCGCGCCCCGCGCGCCTCCCTCTCGATGCGTGGCTTCGGGCCAGGGATGAACGATGAACTCGGATCCGATGCTCCAGGGCGCCCAGCGCGGGCCAATGTCTGGTCGCAACATCATCGGCGAGGTCACGGAAGCGCTGCACCGCTTCCTGCTTGACGGCTACGACATCTCCGAACAGCCGCCGCGGCTCGAAGAAGACCTCAGCTTCGTGCCCAAGGACCGGGAACAGGTCATCTACGTCTACATGTACCGGGTGTCCCAGAATCCTTCGCTTCAGAACCCGAAGCGCATGCGGGCCGCCCCGGTATTCGTGAACACCGATCCTGAAGATGGCGGTGAGGTGTACTACCATCGCCCTCCCATGTTGCTGGACCTGTTCTACCTGCTGTCGGTCCACAGCAAATTCCGGTCGGACGCCGAGCGTTTGACTGGCTGGATCCTGCTCCGCATGAACGAGGCAACCCACCTGATCTACCGACCCCGTAAGTTCCTGCTTCCCGACGGTCGCGCCGTGGACAGCTTGGGCCGCATCTACGACGAGACCATTCCGCTCGAAGGGGACGGCCTTCAGATCGAAAAGGTCTCGATGTCCCTGGTCGAGGATCTCACGGTCGGCGACGCCATCAACTTCTACAGCCTGCACGAAGCCCCCTACCGCCCTTTTCTCACCTACCGAGCGCGCATCGCCCTGGACGGACCTCTGGTTCGTGCCGAGGGTGGAACCACCATCAATATGCCCCGCCTGGCCAATAAAGTTCGCTCGGATGATGGGGAGCCACTTGAATCTCGGAACGGCCGGATCAAGACTCCCCGAGGCCAGCCAGGCTCCACTCCCGAAGGGCGACCACTCGCTCCCGGACCACGACCCCACTTCATCCGGCGCAGCGCCGATGTTGAATCCGACTCGGAGGACTGAAGAAACCTATGGAATACCACACTCCAGGCGTATACATCCGTGAGGTCGACAGCGGCCCCAAGCCCATCGCCTCTGTCGCGACCAGCATCCCGGGGTTTCTCGGGTTGTTCCCCTTCACACCCCCCACTGACGCCATCGCGATCACGGGCACGGACGGCACGCGGCAGATCCGCGGAAAGGTCGTACCGCAGTTGGTCGACTCGAAGGGCGCAGTCAAGGGCGACGGCGCCGAGGCGACCTCGGCCCTGACGGATGCCTTCCGCTTGCGTCGGAACCAGGTCAAGAACCTCAAGTCCTACTTCGAACTGCACGGCGCCCCAAAGACGGGTTCCAAGGCACCCAAGTTCGACAAGGGCGCCAGGGGCAAGGTCAAGATCTCCTTCAACACGGCGACTCTTGAAGTGGCGGACACGGTCGTGTCAGTCGAAGGCAAGGTCGTCACCGACAACGATCAGCTTGTCGATGACCTGCTCAACCAGGTCCACGACACCTTCCCGCTGGCCGCTGCCGCTCCCAAGACCGCCGCTGATGTGCTGGAAGTCTATGGCTTCACCTTCAAGGGCGCCGAGGGCACCGCGCTGCGCAGCGAGTACAGCATCCCGCCGGTTGCGGTCACCAACAAGGCCGAATTCTTCCGTTGGCTTCAGAGCTTCTTCGCCCAGTACCTGCTGGAAACGAAGTCGATCGAAGAGCTCGTCGGCGAGACCATCGCAGATCCAGATGATGCAGCCGACGCGGTCTTCGAAGCGCTGGCCAAGGATGATGTCCTCAAGAAGAGCTTCCGCGACTGGCTCAGCCTGCCCAGCGTCTTCAACTTCGTGGGAGCGGTCAACGGCTTCTACGACAACGGCGGCGGCAAGTCCTACGTCTACATGATGGGCGTCCAGGACCTCGGCTGCTCCATCCGCGAGAACCAGGCCGACAAGCTTGGGCTGTATGCCTTCGATGATGCCGACGACATGGCGATCATGGCGGTGCCGGGCCTCAAGCCCCACCAGCAGAAGGAGTGCCTGGAGCACTGCGAGACCCGCAAGGACCGCTTCGCCGTGCTCGATGGCCCGATCGTCAGCGATGGCGCCATGGACATCCCGGCAAGCGACAAGGGCTATGGCGCGATGTACGTGCCCTGGCTCAAGGTGACCAAGCCGTCCTGGTTCACTGGAGACCAGGACCACATCAAGGTCACCGGCCCGAATCGCCGCAAGCTGGTCAAGTGCGAAAAGAGCGAACTCTTCGTACCGCCCAGTGGTCACCTGGCTGGCATCATGGCACGCGTTGACACCGAGCGTGGTGTCCACAAGGCACCGGCCAACGAGATCGTCATGGGCATCACGGGCTTGTCGCAGTCGATCAACCGGATCGAGCAGGGTCAGTACAACGACCGCGGCATCAACGTCATCCGTGAGTTCAAGGACCGGGGCATCCGCGTCTGGGGTGCCAGGACCCTGGCCACCAAGTCGGATCCCAGTTGGAAGTACATCAATGTCCGGCGCCTGTTCATCATGGTCGAGCAGTCGATCATGTTGGGCAGCCAGTGGGCAGTCTTCGAGCCGAACGACCACACCCTGTGGAAGAAGCTGACCCGCGATGTGCGCGCCTACCTGATGCGTGTCTGGCGCAGTGGTGCTCTCTTCGGGCAGACGCCGGAAGAAGCCTTCTACGTGAAGTGCGACGACGAGACGAACCCGCGCTACCTCATCGACGCCGGCCAGGTGAATGTGCAAGTCGGCATCTGCCCGGTCAAGCCCGCTGAGTTCGTCATCTTCAGTATCGGCCAGTGGGATGGTGGTGCGCTGATCGAGGACTAGAACGCCAGTGCCTGCACGGGCCCGGGGTGGATGGGCCACCCTGGGCTCGTGACGGTCGGGACGAAAAATTGGAAGGACCTGATGAATCTGCAGACCGAGTACGAGTTCATCCTGCCGCGAGGCTACGTCGACAAGGACGGAAACCTCCATCGCGAAGGCGTCATGCGCCTCGCCAATGCCAAGGACGAGATCGTCCCCCTCAACGATCTTCGGGTCCAGCGCAACCGCGCCTACCTGATCATCGTGCTGCTCAGCCGGGTGATCACCAAGCTCGGTGATCTGGGCGAAGTGAACACGGGCGTCATCGAGAATCTCTTTGCCAGTGACCTGCGGTTTCTGGAAGAGCTGTACAACCGAATCAACGAGGACGAAGCCACTGTCGCGGTGACCTGCCCCGAGTGTGCTGCCAAGTTCGACAAGGAGTTCGGACGCCTGGGGGAATCGTAAGCTACCCCTTGGAGAGCATCCTCAAGGAGGTAGCATTCGTCGCGTACCACTTTCACTGGGAGAGCGACCGCATCTTGGAGATGTCCCACCGCGAGCGCCATATCTGGGTCAAGGAGATCTCGAGCATCAACGACCGGATCAACTCTCGATAGTGATTGTCGCCAGGATTCGCGACCTGTCCGCACCTGAACTCGTACTCGCAAGAGGCCCTGATGCCTGGCATCGTCGTCCAGCACGCGCGGCTCCCAGACCGCAGCAGCGGTGAAGTGCGGGGGGATATCGCCGGAATCATCGGCTTCATTCCTCGCACTCGCTGGCCCCAGGACGCTTCGGCTGGCGACTATATCGAGTTGCTCTTGCGCCGCGAAGGGGACCTGTGGGCCCACCCCGATCGAGGACTCTTCGATCCTGCGGCGCGTCGCGGCGTACGTTCCTTCTTCGCCAACGGGGGCGATTGCTGTCACCTGTTCGGCGTCTGCCTGGGCAGCGATGATGACATTCGCGCCCCGGCGACCGCGATGGGCGTATTGGGACCCCTCTTCGACCGGCTCCGCGACGAGGAAGACATTGGGCTGCTGGCGGTCCCGGGTGCGGCCTATCTGCGCTGCGAGCTGTCGCGGGACGGTGCCGTGCGGGCCGACGCCGAAGTCATCTACGACGAGCTCCTCGCGCACTGTCGCGAGATGAACAACCGCTTCCTGGTGATGGACACGCCCCGCGGGCTGCACGCCGAAGCCCTGGAACGCTGGGTGGCCCAGTTTCGGGACCGCCACGCCGAAGATCGCTCCTTCGGGGCGCTGTACTACCCATGGCTCTTCGACGGGGATGACATCTTTCCCCCCAGCGGGTCGATGCTGGGGGCCTTCGCCCGCATCGAGTTGGCTCATCGACCCTTTGGCGTCGGCTGGCCGCCCGCCAACATGCCGCTGCGGGGGGTCACGCACCCCGAAGTGGAGTTGACCTGGGCAGAAGCTGCGGCTCTCGGCGACCAACACATCAACCCCATCGTCATTCAATCTGGCCGAGGCGTCGTCGTCTTCGGGGCGCGCACCTTGTCTCGCGACCCTTCCCTGGTCCACATCAACAGCCGCCGCATCATCAATATGGTGTCGGAACAACTCCGCCGCGACAGTGAGTGGAGCGTGTTCGAGACCAACAATCCGCATCTTTGGGACGTGCTCGAACGTGACGTTCGGGTACGGCTCGGTGAATTCTGGTCTGCGGGCTTGATCATGGGGGGCAAGGCAGGCGAAGATTACGAAGTCACCTGCAACGCGGAGAACAACCCTGCCCGGCTTCGTGATCGGGGTATGGTCAACCTGATGGTTCGACTCAGACCTGTGGGCACGACGGAACAAATCGTGATCGATTTGCGTATCGGTGGGGACTAATCGAGCTAGGAGGCAAGCATGGCGAGCTGGATGGGACGAGGAAAGGGTCGCAAAGTTG
>JAADHA010000298.1 GCA_013152105.1 Oligoflexia bacterium
GCTGGCGCCACGTTCGCGTGCCTCGGGCTGGGTCGAAGCCTGGCTGTCCCTTCCCGGTCATCGCAGCGACCTGGTGTGGGCCTGGTGGTTGATCGGCATCCTGGTCGGCACGGTCGGCGTCGCGCTGACCCTGCTGGGTCACTGGCTTGGATCGCTCTTCTCAGGGCTTCCTGCCCAACCGGTCCCCTGGGTCACCGTTCCCGTCCTGGTCCTGCTGGCCAGCGCCCTCGGCCTGCGCTCCTTTCTGGACGTCGAGGATATGCGCACGGCGATCACGCGATCGATGCCGGTCATCTTCGGGATCGCCGTGCTGACCGGGATCGCGCTGGCCGCCGAGCAGCGCTTCCCGGGCCTGGGCGGCCTGGTGCCCGTGGCGGGGCTGGGTCTGGCCATGGCCGGCCGGACCACAAGTACCGGGATCGGTCTGGCCATCGCGTCCTCGCTGCTGAGCACCGGCGCGCTGTTGGCCAGCAGCATCCACACGCTGCAGACCCTCCCCGGCAGCATGGGGGCGATGTCTCGTAGCGCTGCTCGCCGCGCCGCTGGAAAATACTTTCCAGAGGTCCTCCTGCTGGCCCTGGTCGCCCTGGCCGGTTCGTCCGTGTGGGGTCCCGCAGCGCTGACTGGCCAGGACCTGGCGATCGCCACCTTCGTCAGCATGCTGGCCTTCATCGCCGCGCCGGCCTTGGCCATCTCCAGTCCCCTGGACCTGGATCGAGCTGCCTTGCTGTCCTGGCGACGTCCGCCAGCGCGGGCCTGGTTGCTGTTGCCGCTCGTCGTCGTCGGCACCTTGGGCCTGGCCAACCTGCTGTGGTACGCGGCGGTCGCCGTGCTGCCACAAAACGACCTGATCGAGGCCTACAGCCAGGCCCTGACCGGCTTCGACTCACCGCTGGGCCTGGTCGCGGTCTCGGTGGTGCCCGGGATCTGCGAAGAGCTGCTGTTCCGCGGCGCCATGCTGGGCTTGCTGCGCCGCGGCATGGCGACCTGGGCGGCGGTGATCGTCCAGGCCCTGATCTTCGCCGCGCTGCACGGCATGGCCGTCCGCTTTCCCTACACCTTTGGCCTGGGTCTGGTCCTGGGTCTGCTGGTCGTCAGGACCCGCTCCCTGTGGCCGGCCATCGTGGTCCACACCCTCCACAACCTGCTGAGCACCCAGCTTGGCGACAGCATTCCTGGACCCGAGTCCCCCTGGCTGTGGGTCGCCGCCGTCGTGGGGATCGGCGCGGTCTTCTTCACGGGGAGCGGGACGGGTTCCGGTCGCCAGGGTTCGGCCCCTACAGCGTGATCCCACGCACCGCGGCCAGCACAGCGTCGCGGCGCTGGGCGAAGCGGTCCGCGCGGCCGGTCGCCTCGACGATCACAAGGCGCGCGCCGTCCACGAAGAGCCCCACCAGGTAGGTCTGGTCCTGTTCGCCATTGGCGGCACCCAGCTCCAGCAGGACGCCCGGGCTGCCGTCGGCGCTGAGCACGTCCTGGTCTGCTTCGACATGGTAGCCCGCGCCCTCCATTCGGTTCTTGAGGGCCTCGCGCCAGAAGGCCAGGTCGGAGCGAGGCTGGTTCCGCACGCTGCGGACCCGGTAGGCGACGCCATCAGGGCTGACCGCCTGGAAGCGTCGCGCGCCGTGGAAGGGAGCGAAACCCGTGGGCGCTACGGCCTGACAGGCGGACCGGCTGGCCCGCCGGCCAGACTCCATATCGTCGAGGAGGTCGGCCAGGTTGAGGGTGTTGAGCCAGGCGAAGCTGGACGAGCCGTCCCGCACCGGCCCCTGGCGCTCGCGGTAGCGAAAGGAGACATCGATCGCGGCGTAGGCGGCCTGGTCTCGTAGCAAGCGAAGCTGGCCCTCCAGGCCCTCGATCTCGCTGACGAGCTGGCTGGTCTGGCGCTGCACCGACACGACCGCCTTGGGCGAGGCATTGTCGAGCACGGCCAGGTAGCGCTGCAGCATCTTCCGGCGAGCCGCCAGGCGCGTCTCCAGGCCCAGCATTGTCTCGCCGAGGTCGTCGGACTGGTAGCTGCGGTCGACCAGCTCGCCGAGCTGACGCAAGGCTGCAAGCGCTGGCTGCACCTGATCCACCGGCACCCGCAGCGTCACGGCCTGGGGGCTGTAGCGGGAGAACCAGCCACCAGCCTGTACGGCGACGTCCACGGCGGCGTCGGCGGCGGCGTCCCGGTCATCCACCCGCAGGGTGAGGCCCGCGACGACCATCGTCGGTCGAGCTTCTGCCGGCTGCACAGCGGGTTGGTCCTGTGGCTGGTCCGCGTGGGCAGGGCTCACCAAGAAGACTGCGCTGAAGAACACCGCGTTGAACAAGGCGGACAAGGCGGTCACGACGCACCTCCTGCCGACAGGAGGACCGCTCGCAGGGCCGCTTCATAGCGCTCGGTCGCCGTGGGATCGGGGGTCATCGCCTGGACCACATCCAGGAAGTGACCGGTCACTCGCACCGCGATGAGCCAGGTGTAGGGGTCGTCCCCGCGGTCGACCAGGCGCAGCACCTGCCACTCGCCCTGCCACTCGCCGATCGTCAGGGTCTCGGCCTTGCCAAAGTCAGAGGCCAGGCGACCGTCCAGGGCTGCGAGCCAGAAGGCTGCGTCCCCCTGCGGCTGGTTTCGGGTGCGCCAGGACCAGATCCGGGCACCGTCGGGGCCCTCGGCTACGGTCGAGTTTTCAGCGGCACCCTGGCCGCTTGCCGTATCGTCCAGGCGAACCATGCCGGTCGGCACGTCGATGAGCAGCGGCCGAGCGGCGAGGGGAGGCTCGGTCAGCAGCGGGCTCAGCCGACGGATCCACGCCAGCTCGGCGGTCTCGTCCTGGGAGTCCTGCCAGGCCAGCGCTTGACGAGGGACCAGATCGACGCTGAGGCGGGACATCTTGGCCAAGGAGGAGAGCGTTCGGACCTGGGCCTGGAGCAGGTCGATCCGCTCGGTCAGTTCTTGGATCTGCTTGATGAGCGTCAGCTTCTCGGCGTCGTCCTGGGACTGGGCGAGCAGCGCTTGGAGGCGGCTCAGCGCGGCCTGGGCGGTCGAGAGACGCAGGTCGACGGCGGTGAAGGCGTTGGTGACATCACGCGCCGAGATGCTGCGGTCCAGCACCTCGCCCAGGTGCAGCACCCGGTCGAAGGCGTCGGAGAAGGTCGCCACCGGCACCCGCACGGTGATGCTGTTCCCGGCGACGCGCTCGACGTGGCCGCCGACTTCGGTAGCCACGGCGCGAATCTGGTCGATCCCCTGGTCCACGCGGGCAACACGCAGCCGAGCGTAGCCGTCGTAGAAGACCATCCGTCCAGGCGCGCTGGCAGGAGCTGCCGACGGCGGAGTCGGAGGCGGAGGCGAAGCCAGAGGCGAAGGCGAAGCCGGAGGCGAAGCCGCAGCCCGGTCCCGCGATTCGCTGCGCCTGCGGGGCGAAGAGACGGCGCCAGTGTCCATTTCGCGGCCACCCATTTCGTCTTCGTAGGACTCCTGCGGGTCTTGGGCCATCCAGTAGCTGGGCGACTTTCGCCCCGCCGCGCAACCCCACAGCCCCCCCAAGGGAACGATCCACATCATGGCGAACAGCGCGAGAACGATGCGATGCAGCATACCTACCTCCGGCGGAGCACAGGCTGGAGGCTATCGCGTCCCGAGCGTCCGGCGCGTGCTTCTAGCGCGCCGCCACCACCCCGACGGCGTGGGATTCATGCNNCCTGCGTCACCACCGCCTGGCCCGCCGCTGCGGCCAGCCAGATGGGGGCCGCCAGTAGCACCCCGAGCACGAAGCCCAGTAGGAACAGCCGGCCATCTCCATAGAGAGGACGGTACATGCCCACAGGAAGTTGGATTGCTGAGCCGCGCATGCTTCCTCCGACTGAGGGTCTGTTGTCATTGTGGCGGAAGGGATGCCTTTGCATGCGGGTAGAATTGTCAAGGAATGTCACGGATTCGAATACGGCGAGCGAGTCGTGACAACTCGTGATTTATTCACTCGTTTCTTGGTGGTAGAACAGCGTGCGGCCATTGGCTCGCCACTGCCCCCTGTGGCTGTGTACCGCCTGGCATATGATGGAGAAGTGAGCGGTCCCAAACGCACCCACCTCGCTACTGGTTCGGCAGGCTACAGCCCCCCTTTGGGCTCGCCGGCCGAGCGCGCGGCGTTCCTTGTTCTCCAAGCAAAGCTGCCGACCCATTTTCAGCGCTTCGCCCTCGACCCGCGCCAGCCCTACACCGCGGTCGTCGTGCCCTCCCTGTCCGTGGATCCCGAAGAGCTGGGGAAGATCGCCGGTTCCACGCACTATGAAGAGCGGCAACTCTTCAACCTGATGCTGCTGCGCCACCCCCGCCTCCACGTCATCTTCCTCAGCAGCAAGCGCCTGAATCCCTTGATCGTCGACTACTACTTGCACCAGATGCGTGGCGTACCCCCCAGCCATGCCCGCCGACGCCTGACCCTGCTGGACTGTGACGACGCATCCGCGCGCCCCCTCGCCCTGAAGCTGCTGGAACGTCCCCGCCTGCTCAAGCGCCTGCGCGACGGCATCACCGACCCCGAAGCGGCGCATCTGGTCGTGTTCAACTCGACCGCCCTGGAGCGCAGCCTGGCGGTCCAACTCGGCATCCCGCTCTATGCCTGCGACCCCGAGCTGACTCGTTGGGGAAGCAAGACCGGTTCGCGACGGGCATTCCGTCGGGCCGGCGTGGGCATGGCACCCGGACGCGAGGGTCTGCGCGACCTGCTGGATCTGGCCGAGGGGCTGGCCGAGACCTGGGAGCAAGCACCCACGACGACGCGCGCCGTGGTCAAGCTCAACGACAGCTTCTCGGGCGAGGGCAACGCCTTGCTGGACCTGCGCCGCATCGCCGAGGTGGCTCCTGGCCGGGCCAGTCATCGCGATCGGGTGCGTCAACTCGCCCGCGCCTTGCCCGATATGCGCTTCGAGGCCAGCGCCACCTGCTGGGACCTCTACGCCGAAAAGTTCATCGAGATGGGGGGCGTCTGCGAGGCATGGATCGAGGGACCTGGCAAGGTCTCCCCCAGCGCCCAGGTGCGGATCAGCCCGCTGGGCGATGTCGTGCCCATCTCGACCCACGACCAGCTCCTGGGTGGCCCCAGCGGACAGGTCTACCAGGGCGCGACCTTTCCCGCGGCAAGCCGCTACCGCAAGCTCATCCAGCAGCAGGCCTGTCGAGTCGGCGAGGTCCTGCGGGACGAGGGCGTCATCGGGCGCTTCGGGGTCGACTTCCTGGTCCTGCCCAGCCCGGACGCGGACGAGGTCTACGCGGTGGAGATCAACCTGCGCCAGGGCGGCACCACCCACCCCTTCAACACGCTGAAATTCCTGACTGACGGCCGCTATGATCCGCACACCGGCACCTTCCTGACATCGCAGGGGCGCACGCGCTGCTACGTCGCCACGGATGTGCTCCAGCGACCCGAGTATGTCGGAATCCTGCCCTTCGACCTCATCGAATTGCTGGTGGTCGAGGGCATCCACTTCCGGGCCAACGAGACCGGCGTGGTCTTCCACCTGCTGGGCTGCCTCAGCGAGTACGGCAAGCTGGGCTGCACCGCCATCGGTCGGGACCTGGTCGAGGCCCATTCGCTCTACGACGAGGCGGTCGGGCTGCTGGACCGACTGGCGGGACGCTGACCGTGGGTGTAGACCTTGGGATGCGCTGACACACTCCAGCCAGTCGCTGGCTCTATCTGTTGACCCCACCAATAGGCCCCACCAAAGGACCCCACCAAAGGACCCCACCATGTCGAC
>JAADHA010000510.1 GCA_013152105.1 Oligoflexia bacterium
CAGCACCATCCACTCGACGGGATCATCCTGTGAGCCGCGCCATCGCTGGAGAATGGCGAGCAGGGGGAGATCGCGGCCCGGTGGTCCCTCCGTCCTGCATCCATCCACAACCAGCCACCCCCTTGTCGGCAGGGCGACGGCGATGCCTTCTCCGGACCCAGGCCCGGCGAGGAAGACATGCACCAAGGAGCGATCCAGGCCCCCAAGCTCGCCCAGGGGGTGGCTCATTCCGCTGCCCATCGCTCCAGGTAGCGCAGGTCGTCCTCATGGATCCCGCCCCCACCTCCGGAGTACGTCGTCACGGGCTCGATGAGCAGTCGATCACCGTACTCCCCGATCTCCACGAATCTTCCCACCGCCGCTCTCGGCGGCAGCTTGCTCGCAGCCCGCCATGCGTCAATCGACATGACCTTGCGCAGCAGTCTTCGCGCCCTGCCGTCCTCCTCCGTAGTAGCGAAGACGACGTGGACCCCCTCGTGGTCCACGAGGTCGACCCGTCCAGCGAACCAGCGCGTACGCCGGTTGCCCTCTTCATCCGCTTCTGGCAGCACGGACACCGACCACCGTTGCTTGAAGGGCATGTTCGGAGGACGGACGGCCGCTCCCAGCGAGTGCGTCTCCTCGGCATCACGGACCCGATGATCGATGGCCTTGATCTTGGGATCCTCAGCAGCAGGCGAGAGGACTCGGTTCAGCACCCTGCGCGCACGCTTCACTTCGCCCAGGGCCAGCCAGCTCCGCGCGACCCACCGGTGGATATTCAGCGCGAGATCCGGGTCATGTTCCGTTGCGTCCCCTTCGGGATCGAGCCGTTCCATCGCCACGCCGAGTCGGCGTCTGCGATACGGGCTTGGCCGACCAGGAAGGTGATGTAGCGACTGTTCCACCAGGGGTTCTCGGGGTCCAGCGCGATGGCTTCCTGGTAGGCCCTCTCTGCCCCGCGACGGTCCAGGGCCGCCTGGTCCAGATTGTATCCAAGATAGTGCCACGCATAGGGGTCACGCGGGTCGATGTCGGTGACGATCCGCTGGTAGAGGTCGGCCGCGTCGCGGTAGCGATGTTCGACGCTGCTCAGAACCCGAGCCCGTTCGCACAGGTGGTCACGGTGCTCCAGCACCTGGGCGGACCACCGCTCAGCACACGAAGCACCCCCGTGGGCGAGGTGATGGACCTTCTCCAGCCAGTACACGATGCCCGCCGCACCTGCTTGGGTCGGGTCCTCTACTCCGTCCAGCTTCTCGTACCGGCTGGCCAGGCGCTCGTGGGTTTGTTCAACATCCGACGGCTCAAGCCCGAACTCGCGCAGGCGGCTACGCACGACGGAGCGGACGCTCGCCGCGATGCGGATGGTCTCGTCCCCATAGCCAAGGCAGTGAGCGAACAGAGGCAGGTGCTCTTCGGGGCACTCGATGACAGCCGGTATCCACGACGCGGGTACGGGCGTGCGAACTTCCGCGAAGCGCAGCAACGGGGCGGTGAGACCAGCGTCTCCTGCTCTCTCCACCAGGTCCGGCACGTAGCTTCCTGGGGCGTGGTTGAGGAACAGCCGCTGGGCCACCGCGTCCGAGGAGTCCCCCAGCGCCACCAGGCCCACGGCCAGCCGAAGCGCTACGGGCGAGGGAGCGTTCCATCCACTCCCCATGGCCCTTCGCAGGCGCAGCGCGGCGTCCGCGTAGGCTCCCCACACCTGGCCCGCCTCCAGCATTTCCGGGCGTGCCTGGCCTGGATCGAGGCGCACGACCTGTCCGTGAGGCATGCCGCGGGGTTGGTCGGCGATTAGCACGACGGCAACGCGTTCGTCGTCGAACCACGCGTCGATGAAGTTCCGCGCAGCCCTCAGCAGCCGCTGCTGGTGGGCGTGGCGTGGCTTCCGATCAAGCCGCCACGATGCAGGAAGGCGCAACACGATGGGCCGGCTGGCGTCTGCGAGGGCGTTGGCGATGCGGCGAACGTTGTCGCGAACCGCCAGCTTTCCGTCGATCGGCACGTCCGCGCGGCGGCTCGCCTGGAGCAGCGCGTGGACTACCGCGTCGTCCTCATAGAGTTCGGGGGGCTCGACGACCACGGCGCCGGCCCGCTCGGCCAAGGCATGAGCCAGTGTGGTCTTGCCTGAGCCGACGTGGCCGCTGACCTGGAAGCGTGCACCACTGCCAAGCCGGCCCTCGATCTGGGCCAGGGCGTTGTCGACACCCAGGTCGACGTGGGCGGGGCGCGCGGTCACGGGTTCGTCTCCAGGTCCAAGGACTGTAGCCCGGTGCTACGGCCTTGTACCAAGAACGCGCAGACTGTGGGCGCGTCTTGCCGGCCAACGAGGTCCAGGCGCAGGGCGTCGATGATCTGGGTGCGGACTTCGGCGGAGGTGGTCATGCGTCCTGCTCCGCGTCGCGGATGTGCGTGGCGTAGTAGCCACCGGTCTTGGGCGCGCCTTTGAAGCGGACCAGGCCGGCTTCTAGCAGTTCGCCCAGGGCGCGCCGCACCGTGGCACGGGAGGTACCGCTGCGGTCAACGAGTCGGGGGCCTCGCAGGCCAGGGCTGGCGGTGATGATGGCCAGAACCGTGGCGGCACGTTCGGACAGCATGGTGCCTGATACAGGCTCACTTACTCCGTCATTTACAGGCTCACCCGCTGCGTACACACCCCAGGGAAAGCCGATCTCGAAGGTCTTGCTGGCCGGGTCGTTGCGGATCTCCAGCTCCGGCCTGCCTGCCTGGCGCCAGGTGTCGAGCATCAGCGGCAGGCCCGTGCCGGCTTGCTCCGCCAGGTCGGCCTGCCGCAGGAGCTTGGCGATGAGGGGGTTTCGCAGCAGGCTGTGGCCGCCGCTGGCGAGCAACTCGACGGGCACGAAGGAGTCGCCGGGGTTCTGGAAGACGATTCGGTCGCGCCACCAGAGCACCGTGGCGATGCGACTCTGGTCCGAGTAGTCCTGGTGGGCGAGCAGGTTGACCAGGGCCTCGCGCAGGGCCTCCTCTTCACGAGAGCGGGCGCGGCGATGGGGGCCTTGCTCCTCCAACTCGAAGGGCTGGGGGCACAGGGTGTGGAAGCGCTCGAAGAGGGTTCGCAGCGCAGCCACGATGTTGCCATCGCAGAAGCGGCGATCGTCCCACCGGTGCCTGGGGATTCCGCCCGAGGCCGGTGTGTGCATCACGCGAAGGTCGACGATGCCGCGGGGCAGCAGGGCGGCCAGCACACCGGGGCGTCCGAACAGGAGCGCCGCAGCCTTGGTGACCGAACCATCGGCCCGCGTCAGGCCGACAGAGGCGAGCCAGGCAGCCGCGGTGTCACCGGGGC
>JAADHA010000509.1 GCA_013152105.1 Oligoflexia bacterium
TAGGCCGGGGATTCAGCGCGGTGGGCGTGCAAGGCGAAGGTTCCGTCGCTGATCCGGCGGATCTCGTCCACCCGGTAGTGCTGGGCGATGAGCTGGCCAGCCAGGGTCTCGAGTGGGGGCGGCGTGAAGCACTGGAAGACGTGGCCGATGTCGCGCTTGGCGTCGAGGTCGTCGCCGTGTTCTTGCAGCGCTTGCAGCGTGTGGCGGCTGAGCATGGTCTGGTGTTGGTAGGGGTTGGGCAGGAGGAATTCCCTGTAGAAGCCCCAGGTGGGATCGGGCTCCAAGCGCAGCACCACGTCGTAGTCGCCGGTGAAGGCGTCGAAGACGGACAGGTCATCGACGCCGCTTGGGACGTAGAAGATCGCGTCGCTGCGGCCCTGCCAGGTGATCCGGCCAACATAGCGCCCGCCCAGATCCTCGACCACGCGTGTGACGGCGTCTTCCATGGCGTGGAGCTCGTCGGCCTCGGTGCGACTGCGCAGCCCGTCGGCCTGGGGGCGCTTGAGGCTGGCGGTGACGTGCAGACGTTGAGGCAGGCTTGGGATCGGGGCGTGGGCGGCCAGCGCCAGGTCGAGGAAGACCGAGGCGGGCCAGTCCGCCATGGTCGTAAGGTAGTAGTCGAAGTGGGCTGGAATGTCGGTCATGATCTCTTCCTGGGCGGACGCCTGGGCTTCCTATCGTGAGCGGGCGGCTTGTCGCTTCCGACAGCGCTCTGCGGTCTGCGCCTGCGCGTCGGGCTACGGTGTACACCACTTTGGAGGCCCCCATCTCGGGTGACAGGCGCAACGTCCTGGCGAGACAGCCTGACGGACTCGATCTGGCGCGCTGGCTGTCGCTTCGGGACCTGCGGGCGGGCCTGGCGCGGCGCGCGATCCGGCGCCCAGACGCCGCGGCAAGCCTGCTCGATGCTTGGCTGTGGGCCCATCGGCCCAATGTCCTGCGCACCCTCGTCGGGCAGCTTCGAGTCGGCGACTCGCGACAGACCCAGGCGCTGGCGTTGTGGGCCTTCGGGGACCCGCCACAGCCTCCCCCTCAGCCGATGGCCCAGACCGAGCTGGACCGGCTGGCCATCAGCGCCGCGACCATGGGTCCGTCCATCCCCGAGTTTGCCCTGCGCGCCGGTGGCCTCTACCTGCTGGCGCGTCTGGGCGAAGAGATCCGTCTGCGTGAACGTGCGGCCTGGGACCACGCCACCTTTCCCGACGACCCGCGGGACGCGGCCAGCGTCGCGTTGTGGGCCGACATCTTCGACCGGGGCTTCGATCTCGACGTGGCACAACGTGTGCGGAGCGGCTTCGGGCGGCAGGTGCGACGCTCTTTTCGCGGGGTCTGCCTGTCACTGGGCCTGCCGCCGGCCGTCGCAGATCTTCGGGCCGAGCAGGCCATCGACGCGCTGGAGACCCTGTCCTGGGGGGCCCATCTCGACCTCGCCACGCGGATCGTCGAGACCGCTGGCGAGCCGGTCCACGCGCTGGCCAGCGCCTTGGGACCACCGGGCCTGGCCCAGGTCGCGGCCTGTGTGCGCGGGAACGCAACCTGGGTCCAGGCGTGGACCTTGCTGCTGGGGCAGGGCGATCCCGATCCCGCGCTCTTGAGCCCCGCGCTGCTCGCGCAGGGTGTCGAGCTGGTCGTCGCCTTGCGGCTCTGCTCCGCCCTCGCCCAGGGTCGGGCCAGCGAACACCAACTCGGCCTGCCTGGCTGGGGCATCGTCGTGGCCAACCGATCGCGGATCCGCGGGCGGCTGCGAGTGGTCGCCCGGCGTGAGCCCGGTCGGGTGCGCGATGCTCTGCTGGCCCTCCCCGGCTTGCACGCTCGCACCGCCGCGGCGCTCTCCCGCTACGCCTGGGACTGGGCCTGGCGCGAAGCCCGGGTCGGCTTCGGCTTTGACCCTGATCGCATGCGGTGCTCGGCCTGTCAGCTCCCCGAGCCCGCCGCGCCGCCTCTGGTACCGCTGGATGACGGCGACAGGCCCGCGGTCCTGACCCTGTTGCTCTCCTTCCTGGGCAGGGGCTGCTGGGATGATCTCGAGCGCTGGCTCACCGGCCAGGGTCGTGGCTTGTCCGCGAAATTCTATCGCTACCTGGCCCAGATCCCCGACCAGCTCGCGGATCCCTCGGGGGGATCCAAGCGCAGCCGTGGCTACACCCGTCTGCGCGAGCACCTGGTCGATGGCGGCCTGGACTCCTACACCGACGCCCTGCGCGATGTCGGCGCGCGGGTCGCCCTGGTGCCGGGTGGCCGACGCCGCAAAGCGTTGCTTCACGCCGCCCTGGGTGATGCCTGGGATCCCGCGGTCCTGCCCCTTCCCGCCAAGCACGTCGATAACTTCGTCGCGCGCCTCGCGGTCTTCGCGCGCTGAGCCCGCGCTGCACCAAACAAGGACGCTTCCCTCTTGCCAGGATGGTGCAAGGATGCGGGCTGCACTCCTGGAGGCAAGCATGAGAACCTCGCTCTCCTACGCGCTCGCGGCGGGTGCACTGGAGCCCGGTGTGGCCGTGACACGCGCTCGAACGCGACCCGGTGTCGCGACTCGGCTGGACCACGCCGCGGCGATGCTTGGGGACGACCTGGACTCCACGCCCTCGGGGCCCTGGGTGGTCGGCGATGTCGGCCGGATCAGCCTCGGCGCGATGCACCTGGATGCTGGTCCCTGGCGCCCCGGTGATCGGCTGCCGGTCGTGCTGGACGAACAGCTCGCTGCCAGGGCTCGCCTGGAGATCACCGTTCACACGCGCAGGGGCGCCGCCGTGCTCTCCCCCGTTCAGGGCACCTTCGTGCGGGTCGAGCAGCTTCGCCGCCTGGCGCAAGGCGGCTGGGCCCTGGATCTGGTGTTGGACGATGTGCCCGGCCTGCACCGGGTCGAGGTCGTCGTGCTGGGCCCGGACGATGACAGCGTGCTGGCGCGGGCTGAGCTGGCGGTTCGGGTCGTGGTTTGAGGGTGGGTCCTCGACGTACAAGCTCCTCGACGTACAAGGCGGCAGGCGGATGGAGCGACCTTCAACCTTCGAAGACTGTTCACGCCAGCTCGGGATGCTGCTCCAACCATCGGCGCAGCCCCTTGGCGGCCTGGGCACGCACCTGCTTTTGCACCAAGGGCGTCCAACCCAACAGCAGTCCGACTGGTCCGAGGGCCATCCGCGTCCAGGCGTAGAGGTCGAAGTTGTCGACGTGTTTGGCGATCTTCCCGTCTGTGAAGGTGAAGCGGGCGTCAATGTGATTGTTCACGAAGCGGCCGGTGGTCGACAGGGTGTAGTCGGCGTCCCAGTGGGCGCTGCCGGTGGCTTCGTCGGCCTGGATCTGGCTGCTGCGGACCACCAGATCGGTGCCCTGATCGCACAGCATCCGCCACATCGCGCCGATCTGTGGTCCACGCAAGCTGGGAAAGACGGGGTCACTGAAGGTCGCTTCGGGGGCGTAGCAGGACGCCATGGTCACGCCGTCGTGTAGCGCGAAGGCGGTGTAGAAGCGGGTGATCAGCTCGGCATTGGGATGCATGGGGGTCCGGTGGGAGTGGGGATTCGGGCGCTGACCGCTGACCGTTCAGCGGACGCGCAGTCGAGTAGCGGTCCCCAGCACCAGCAGATCGCCGGCTTGTACCATCAGCGGTCCTTGCACGGACCGAGGTGGGGCCGAGTCTCGAATCAGGCGTGAAGCGCCGCGCAGTACGATCTGTCGTAGCCCCTGGAGCACCAGATGCTGGCGAGAGAGGGTGCGGTCGGCGTCATCGCGGTCGCAGAGCAGCCGATTGTGACGCTGGTCGGG
>JAADHA010000153.1 GCA_013152105.1 Oligoflexia bacterium
CGAGCCAAGGCCGCCACCAGGGCCGCGCCGGTGGGCGTGACCTGTTCCTGGTCTGGTTGTCCGGGATGAATCGGCCAACCCTGTAGGAGGACCGCGGTCGCCGGAGCGGGGAGGGGGATCGTCCCGTGGGCCCCCGTGGTCCGTCCGGACGCTAGGGGCAGCGAGGCGCACCACAGCTCTGCGACATCGAGCTGTTCGAGGAGCAGGCAGGTGCCGACGATGTCGATCAGCGAGTCGAGCGCGCCGACCTCGTGGAAGACCACGTCATCTGGGGGCACCCCGTGAACCCGGGACTCGGCTTGGGCCAGCGCGGAGAAGACGGCAAGGGCGCGGGTGCGAGCGCGGGACGGCAGGTCGGCGCCTTGCAGCAGGCGCCGGATGGTCGACCAGGACCGGTCTGGCTGACCGTGGCCAGGTTCGGGACGAGGACCCACCGGGGCTGCGTGTTGGTGGCTGTGCTCGTGGCTGTGCTCGTGGCTGTGGCCATGGGTGTGTGCTTCGCCATCAACCGAGTGGTCCAGGCGCACATCGAAGTGGGTGGCTGCGAATACGCCACGGTGGACCTGCTGCACGTCCAGCGACCAGCCCGACAGATCCAGTGGCGCGAGCTGCGCGCGGAGCAAGTCCAGGTCCGCCCCCGCGTCCAGCAGCGCGGCGCAGAACATATCTCCGGCCAGGCCCCCGACGGGGTCCAGCCACAACACGCGACCGACCGCGGTCATGGCAGCACCGCAGTGGCCAGGCGGTTGATCCGCACCGCTTGAAGGGCCGCGCCAAAGCCGTTGTCGATGTTGACCACGCTGACGCCCGCCGCGCAGCTATTGAGCATGCTCAGCAGCGCGGCCAGGCCGTGGAAGCTGGCGCCGTAGCCGACCGAGGTCGGGACGGCGATCACGGGGGTCTGGACCAGGCCGGCCACCACGCTGGCCAGGGCGCCTTCCATGCCCGCGACGACCACCACCACGTTCGCGGCCCGGAGCGCCTGGGTCTGCCCAAGCAGGCGGTGGATTCCCGCCACTCCGATGTCCGACAGGCGGTCCACCTGGGCCCCGAGGGCGAGCGCGACCACCGCGGCCTCGTCGGCTACGGGCAGGTCGCTTGTGCCGGCGCACACCACGGCGATGCGGCCCTTGGGCGGCCGGGCCGGACGTACCCTCAGGTGCAGGATCCGGGCCCTGGAGTGCCACAGCAGCGCGTCGTCCGACACCCCTTGGGCCAGCAGGATGGACCGCACAGCCACGGCGTTGTCCGGGTGGACCCGGGTCGCCAGGCCGTCCTGTCCAGCGGTCGCCAGGCGGCCAAGGATCGTCGCGATCTGGTCGGCATCCTTGCCTTCGCCGTAGATCACCTCGGGGTCGCCGGTGCGCAGCGCCCGCTGGGTGTCGATGTGGGCAAAACCCAGGTCATCGCCAGGCCATGCCGCCAGCTTCTCCAGCGCTTCTTCTACGCCGGTCTGGCCTGAGCCGACCTGCTGGAGGAGCTGGCGAAGGGTGTCCCGAGTCAAGGTGGCCTCTTGGGTGAGGGTGGCCCGATGGCTCTATCCCGAGACTTTTGCTGGCGGGTAGGGGGCCAGGGTGTGACCTTGTGCTCGATGCCTTTCCTTCCCATCCTGACACCGTTCCTGACGCTCTGCCTGGCGCTCAACACGACCGCCGGCGCGGCGGACGATGCCATCTACCAGGCCGCTGCGGACCGGATTGGGCGCAGCTATCTCCACCTGGACCAGTTCGACCCAGCGCTCGCCTTCGGGCGGGCGGGTGACGCGGCGCGGTCGGCCGTTCCCTGGCTGCTGGTGGACCGACAGACAAGTCAGGGCAGGGTGGAGCTACGACTGTCTCACGGCGACACCGGGGTCTTCGCGACCGTGGCCTTCCCCGTCGACGGACCGCTGTCGGACCTGCCACGGGCGCTGGGAGCCATCGAGGACGCGGTACGAGATCGCGCGGCGCGTGGTTCGGACGCACCGCTGCCCCCGGATCTCGACCTGTCGGTGGAGCTGCTACGCGGTGCGTCCAGGGCCCTGGATCTTCACTCAGTCGTGCTCTCCGGGCACCGCCTGGACGAATTCAACGAGCGGATTCGCGGTGAAGTGGTCGGAATCGGCTGCGCGTTCTTCCGTGACAAAGCGGGTCTGCCGGTGTCCAAGGTCTTTCCAGACAGTCCGGCCGCGCTCGGCGGGCTGCGCGTGGGCGACCTGATCCGGCGAGTGGACGGTGTCTCGACTTTGGGGATGGAGTACGACGATCTGGTCGACCGGGTTCGTGGCGCTCTGGGAACGACGGTCACGGTGCAGGTCGAGCGGGTGGATGGCGTGACGGGTCAGCCGCGGCAGCTCTCGCTGGTCTTCACCCGCGCCGAGGTCCACATTCCCAATGTCGAGTGGGGACGCACGCAGGCCGGCTCGGGCTGGATTCGAATCGACCACTTCAGCCAGCAAACCTACGAGCGCGCGCTGACCGATCTCTCGACCGAGCCCGCGGTTGATGGCTTGATCCTGGACCTGCGTGGCGACGCCGGTGGCTCGATGATCCAGGCCGCGAAGACCGTGGACCTCTTCGTAGACTCAGGCTTGATCCTGCGCTGAAGTGGTCGATTCGAATCCAGCCCGAGCCGGCCTGCGTGCGTCCCCACTCGACATTGGGAATGTGGACCTCGGCGGCCAGTCAGGCACCCCTGGTCGTGTTGATGGACAAGGGCAGCGCGTCGGCCTCCGAGATCGTCGCGGGCTCTCTGGCCTTGTTGAATCGGGCGGTGTTGATCGGCCAGCACAGCCACGGCAAAGGCACAGTTCAGCAGCCCTTTGTGCTGCGCGAGCCCAGTCTGCTGGCGAACGAGGTCAAGCTGAAACTGACCATCGCCGAGTATCACCTGGCACAGGACACGGCGGTGCCTCGCGGGATCGGGCTGCGGCCTGATCTGGCCACGAACCGGGTGGAATTGTCACAGTCAGGGGCGGATCTGCCGCGAGATGTGGCGCGGGGCGACGCCCTGGGCCTGGTCAGCGAGCGTCCGGGCTGGCGCCCCTTCGGAACGCCGCCGGACCGTGGAGATGTGACGATGACGCTGGCAGAGGACGTGCTGCATGCCACGACAGGCCCCAGTCGTGCCGAGCTGCTCCAGGCGGGTTCCAGGGTTCTGGCGGCCTGGCGCCAGACCGAGACCCGTCGCCTGGCCCAGGCCATGGCGGCGCGCGGCATCGACTGGAGCGGAGACGACCTGTGCCCCGAGCCCTGCCAGGCCCCCGATCTGGGCGTGACCGTCGAGCTGGTCGGTGAGCCTCGTAGCGGCCAGCCCGTCGCGGTTCGGGCGCTGGTGCACAACAAGGGCTCGGCTCCTTTGCACCGCCTGGTGGTGCGGCTGTCGGCGTCGTCCTCGCGTCTTCCCTGGGACGGGCTCACCCTCCCGATCGGCTTCATTCCGCCGGGCGAGACCGCAACAGGCTCCGCGACAGTCGCGCTGCCGGTCTACCCGGCCTCGCGTGAGGACCTGGTCGCGGTCACGGTGGACGCCGACCAGCGGCCCTCTGTCGGTGCAGAGTCCGCCTTGCTCCGGCTGATCGGTCAGGCCCCGCCGCCGGTATCGATCCGCGTACGGGGGGTCAGCGCGGATGGCCTCTTCGGGGATGCGGACGCGCTGCTTTCGCCCGAGACGCGGGCGGTCGAGGTGGTGGTGAGCAACGACGGCGGGATTGACCTGAGCGGTGTGCAGGTCCGCCTCGCTCAGCCCGATGACCCGCGCTTGGAGCCCCTGGAGCGCCAGGTTCTGGTGGATGCCCTGCCAGCCGGCCAGTCGAAGACCGTGCTGCTGCACCTGGCTTGGACTGGTGATGGCCCCCTCGGTGACTCGTCGCGGGTGCCGGTCGAGGTCGCGGCCGAACGCTTTTCTTCGCTCTTGAGGGCGGTGGTCCCGGTCGACTGGGACGGCGGCGTCTCGGTGCTGGTGCCGCCGCGGCTGAACGCTGACGTGCCGGTCGAGACGATGGTGGGGACGCTCCCGGTGCATCTTGTCGCGACCGATGACCAGGGCATCGCCAGCGTCAGCGCGTGGTGGCAGGGCAGGCAATTGGCCTGGCGTTCGGGACAAGGGCCAACACTGGAATTGGATCTCAGCCTGGATGTGCAGTCTGGCACCCACACCCTCGTCGGGGCTGTGACCGACAACGACGGTGTCACGACCCGCCGGCGGTGGGTGATTCACGGCTCGGCAGATGGGGACGGAATCGCCATCCCCTGAGGGTGTCGCGCCGGTCGCTGGCGGGCTGCGTCAGGGCAGCAGCGCGCCTCCTACGGCGACATCGTTCCCGCCCAGGGCCGCGAACATCAGGGCGGATCCATCAGCGGTGGCCTCTACCGCGGCTTCGGTGCAGGTGAAGCCGGGGTCCAGGTCGACCTGGCTGAAACCCAAGGCGACCGTTCCCCAGGCCAAGCCTGGGACGCCGGTACCGTCGACATAGGCGACGTAGATGGTGCCGTCCGGCCCGACCGTGGCCTGGGCATACAGCGGGTTGCTGACGGGGATCTGCTGCTCGAAGCCGCTGGGAAAGCGAATGACTACGGCGTCGCTGGCGATGTCCGCGATGAGCAACCAGGACTTGCCCTCGACGACTTCGATGTCGGATGCGCGCACCGAGGGTTCGACGGTGGTCGGGTCGGG
>JAADHA010000233.1 GCA_013152105.1 Oligoflexia bacterium
GGGGACGCTGGGCGGGCTGGCAATAGGTCAGGTGCTGACCCTGTCCCTGGTGGGTCTGTTGTGGTCTCGTGGCACACAGCCGGTCGTGGATCACGGCCGCCTGGATCCGGTCAGCACGCTGCTCGAGGATGTCGCTGGCTCGACTCCGGCGGTCGAAGTGCCTGCGGTCGAAGTGCCTGCGGTGGAAGTCCCGGTGCCTGCTGCGGCGGTGGACTCTGGTTCGGTTGAGCCGCCTTCTGACGCGGCGGCGCCAGTAGAGCCGGCGCCAGTGGAGCCCGCGCCAGTAGAGCTTGCGCCGGTCAAGTCAGCGCCAGTGGAGCCCGCGCCAGTCAAATCAGCGCCGGTCAAATCTGCGCCAGAAAAGCCCGCGCCGACCAGATCAGCGCCGGCCAGGGCGGCCCGTACCGCCGAGAGCCCGTCCACGGTCAGCATCTCGGGCTCCCCCGCGATGCTGGAGGGCCCCGCCGGTCGGGTGTCGCCTGGCCAGGTGGATCCGGGCACCTACACGGTGCTGGTCAAGCAAGGCGACAACTGGGTCGCGGCGGGCTCGGTCACCGTCGGGGCGGGCCAGCAGGTGGTCGTGAAGTGCGGCTTCGGGCGCTGCAAACAGGAGCGGTAGTGGTGGCCCGGCGATAGCTCAGGGCGCGGTCTGCCTTTCCCAGAGAACCTCGGGCTCGCCGAGCGAATGGGCCGCCCAGCGCCCGGCGACAAAGAGCCAGTCCGACAAGCGGTTGAGGTAGCGAAGGGGCAGCTCGTCTTGCAGCTCGACCTTGGTCTCGGTGTTGCGGAGCAGCTTCACCAGCTCGCGCTCGGCCCGGCGACAGACCGTCCTCGCCTGGTGACAGAAGGCGCCAACCGGGCCTCCGCCGGGCAGGATGAATTCCTGCAAGGGTGGCAGATCCTGGTTCAGCTCATCGATCCAGCGCTCCAGCCGTGCGACATCTGCGTCCTCCAGCAGCACCATTCCCTTGAAGCGGTCCTGGGGGAGTGTGGCCAGGTCCGCTCCGACGTTGAAGAGGTCGTTCTGGATGCGATGCATCATCGTGTCGAGGCGCTGTACTGCTTGCGGCTGGGCCGTCGATCGATTCGCAAAGGTCCGCGCCAGTCCGACGACTGAGTTCAGCTCGTCGACGGTGCCGTAGGCGTTGATGCGGTCGTCGTCCTTGTGGACTTGCTGACCCCCGACCAGGCGCGTCAGGCCGCGGTCGCCGGTGCGGGTGTAGACCTTGGTGATGCGCATTCCGTCCTCGGCTTGGGTGTGTCGGCGATGCAGCGAAGGCTGCTGCGTGATACCGGCTCTGACGGGCGACGGAGACATGAACTCCCCGTCGGCGGTCGTGGGCCAGATGGCTCCGGCCGTCCGCATCGCCTCCTCCCTGATATCTTCGGAGCCGAACACGTGGACGAGAAGAAGAAGCTGGTGTCGGTCGCTGGTCTCCGCAAGGCGGACCCGACTACCCTCCAGGTACTGACCCAGGATGTGTTGCGCACTCCCTTGGTCCGTATCGAACCCGCCACGCTGGTGGACCTCCTGGCGCTCTCTGAGCTGGGTGAAGATCAGGTGCCAGGCGCCATGGTCAAGGAACTCTCATCCTTCCAGCGGCAGATGTTTCGCGAACTGGCGGACCTGCCGGACGGCATCGCGCTGGCCAGCTTCGCGGCGGACTTGTGCGGGCTGCGGGCCGAGACCTTGCCCACGTGTCTGCGGGACGCCGTGGCTGAGATCCTGCCCGACCGCAAGGACGCGGACGCGGTCAACGCACTCCAGGCGCTGATCGACCACGCATCGACGGCCCAGCCCGAAGCCATCAGCCTGCCGGCGATGGCGGCCGCGGACAGCCCCAACAAGTCTGCCGTGACCAAAGTCAAGCCGGCCAAGAAGCGCGCCAGCAGGAAAGCCAAGTCGGCCGAAGCCAAGCTGCTGGAAGAAGAGCGCGGCCAGTGGATCGAAGGGGACGTGATCGTGCGCCTCGCCCAGTACAACACGGGCTTGAAGGAAGCGATCATGGTGGCGGGCTCACGCCACCGGGCGCCCTGGGACGATGTCACCGAAAAGGAAGTGCTCAAGGTTCTGCGCCGGCTGAAGCGCGAAGAACGCCTTCGCTTTTCCGCGGGACGTTGGTACGTCAACAAGTGATAATCGGGAACCGGTGCCTGCTGTAGGCGCCCTCTCCGCTCGGCCTGGAGGACAGCATGACGCGCACCCTGTTTCCCTATGTGACGCTGGTCTTGACGCTGGCCCTCGTGTCAGGCTGCGGTGGAAAGAACACCGATGACACCGGGGGCACGACCGCTACGACGGAGCCGATCGGCACGACGGGTACGACGGGTACGACCGGCACGACGGGCACGACGGGCACGACCGGCACGACCGGCACGACGGGCACGACCGGTACGACCGGCACGACCGGTACGACGGGCACGACCGGTACGACGGGCACGCTGGAGAAATCAAGATCGGGTCCGCGGTGACCCTCAACGATGTCGTGGTGTCATCCCCCCAGAGTTCCGTGGGCTTTTTCGTATCGGAACCGGCTGGCGGTGCTGGCAGCGGGGTCTGGGTCTACCACGGCTACAGCTCGGGCGTGAAGGTGAACCAGGGCGACCTGGTAGACATCATCGGGATCCTCAACGAGTACGCGGACTCCAGCGACACGACTGGCGGTACGGTCACCGAAGTCACGCTGTCCGCTTCGGAATTCCTGACGGTGACCGGGACCGGCACGGTACCCGATGCCATCACCCTGACGGTGGATGACCTCGCCGACGACACGACCGCGGAAGCCTACGAAGGCGTTCTGGTGCGGGTCGATGATGTCACCGTGACCGCGACGGGCTTGGACTATGGCGAGTGGCAGGTCGATGACTCGCTGCTCATCGACGACCTGCTCTACAGCTTCGCGGGTCTGGCTCCGGGTGACACGTTCACGGCCATCGATGGCATCGTCCACTATGGCTATGGCAACTACAAGATCGAGCCACGCAGCGCGGATGACTTCCAGGGCTATGAAGCCGCGCCCTGCCCGGCCGACCGGTGCGTGGACGATCTGGCCGATGGTGATCTGGTCATCACCGAAGTCCTGTTCGATCCACAGACCGGGCCCGACGATAGCTGCGAGTGGATTGAGCTGTACAACGCCTCGGGTGGCACCGTGGAGCTCCAGGGCCTGGTGGTGGGCGATAACGACACCAGTGACGGCGAGGTTACGGCTTCGGCCATCATGGCGCCCGACAGCTATGAAGTCATCGCCCGGTCGTCTGAAGCCGACTGGGCAGTCGACTGCGCGGCCATGTACGGCGTGATGACGCCGCTCGCCTGGTACGGCAACAACCCGAACCTGAGCAACAGCGGCGACCCTGTGGAAGTACGGCGTTCCGACGACTCCGTGATCGACGGTATCCCCAGCTATGACAGCAGCGGGGATGGCTGGCAACTGGACGCCGGCTACCTCGACGCGGTGTCCAACGACGACGACGCCTATTGGTGCGCGCCGACCCAGATCCTGGTCAAGTCATCGAAGGCCGTCGACTACGGTACCCCGGGCGTCGCCAACGATTTCTGTGTCGGCCGCTGACCGACCTTCAGGACTGTGGGCTGCGGCAGACCAGGCGATCGATGGCGTGGACCGGTGCTTCGGGCCCCGTCATCAGGTGGCCGATGGCCTGTAGCACCAGGCGCTGCTGGGCCAGGATTCGCAGGCCGTCAAAAGCCGGCGAGACCACGTCGATCTGGAAGTGGCCCCCGCCCCCGGCGACGGTCGCTGTGCTGTCGGGGATGGTGGTCTCGATGGCCTGCTTGACATCGTCGAGGATGGGCATCGCTTCTCCGCGTGGGGACAGCAGGCTGGCTAACCTCCTGGCTGGAGAGCACACCCCTGGGAGACCCGCCACAGCTCGGCCGTGACACCGGCACGCAGCAGTCGGTCCAGCCAGACCCGCTGGGCGTCCGAGAGCTGGTCGCCGGGTCCCTTGATCTCGGCGAGCAAGGCGTGGGCGGGGATGCGTCCGGGCAGGGCGCCGGGGATCCGCACCGGGGGACCCGCGAGCACTACCAGGTCAGGCAGTCCCCGGGGCGCCAGCCGCCAGCTCGCTGCGACGACACTGAGGACGGCGGACAGGGCGGCGCCACCCAGGTCGGTCGCGACCCGTTGGAGCAAGGGGAGAGGGAAACGAGCCCAGCAGACGCCGGCGATCGCCTGGCCCTGGCGCTCGGCCCAGCACGCAGCGATCCGGGCCGGTGCCTGGCCGGCGGCGATCTCGGCGAGGCGTTCGGACACCTGGGGCTGGCGGCGTGCCACGAACTCTGGTCCGCCCAGGTCCAGGGGGCGGGTGCGACACGGGGTTGGGAGCATGCCGGGAACCGGTGCGAAGATCAGGTCGTCGAAGAGCAGGCCGAACAGGGTCCGCCACAGCAGGCCCTCGGCGTGGATGGCGACCCTTCCCAGAGCCGCGAGCTGGGAGACCAGGGCGGCCTCCAGCGTGGTGTCCCCGTCGGGACTTCGCCAGCGCGGGCGGTGGTCGCGGGTCGGCGCCATCTCCAGGTAGAGCTGTCGCGTGCGAGGCCGGGTGAGGGGAGGCAAGGGAGCCCAGCCGATCTTCGCGGCGCGCGCCAGGCGACGCCCCGTCCGCGCCAGGCCGATCCGCGTGACTTCGTCCACGTCGGTGAGCGCCTGCTGGCAGAGCCTGGCCCCCTGGGCGGGCCGTCCGTCCGCGCCCAGCGCGATGGCCTGTCGCTTCAAGACTTGGCCGGGCTGGTCGATGCCGGCCGCCAGGATGCGCGCATACAGGGCGATGGCGG
>JAADHA010000525.1 GCA_013152105.1 Oligoflexia bacterium
GAGGCACCCCCGCCTGTCGATACGTGATCGACGCGGTCCGTCAGGTCCAAAGCCGCGATGGCCGCTGCGGAGTCGCCACCGCCGACGACAGTGTAGCCCGGACATCCCGCGACGGCTTCGGCCACTCCCCGCGTTCCACTGGAGAAGGGATCCAGTTCGAACACACCCATGGGGCCGTTCCAGAAGACGGTGCCGGCGGTCTGGATCTCGGAGCTGAAGTTGGCGACCGTGGCGGGTCCGATGTCCAGCCCCATGCAATCGTCTGGAATCGAGGTGACGACGCGCGCGTCTGCGTCCTTGGCGGGTCTCTGGGCCACGATGTGGTCCACCGGGAGCAGCAGGCGCAGCCCCCGCTCTTCGCAGCGCTCGATGATGCGCTTGGCCAGGAGGACGCGCTCGTCTTCAACCAGAGAGCGGCCGACTGGCTGCCCCATGGCCTTCAAGAAGGTGTAGGCCATGGCGCCGCCGATCAGCAGCGCATCACAGCGCCGCATGAAGCTGTCGATGACGCCGATCTTGTCCGTCACCTTGGCGCCGCCGAGGATCGCAAGCAGGGGGCGCCGAGGCTGCTTCATCACGCGGCCCAGTGCTTCGATCTCGCGCTGGACCAGGAGCCCCACCGCGGCGCGTTCCATCAACGCCGGCACACCGACGATGCTGGCGTGGGCGCGGTGCATCGAGCCGAAGGCGTCGTCGACATAGACATCGGCCAGGCGAGCAAGCGCCGCGGCAAAGTCGTCGTCATTGGCGGCTTCGCCAGGCTGAAAGCGAAGGTTCTCCACGATCAACAAGCCGCCTGGGGGCAGCTCTGCGGCGAGCTGTTCGACGTTGTCACCAACGGTGTCGTGGGCGAACACGATCTCGGTGTCGAGCAATTCGGCCAAGCCGGCGGCCGCAGGTTCTAGCGAGAACTTGCGGTTGACGGTCCCTTTGGGCCGGCCGAGGTGGCTGCAGATCACGGTGCGGCAGCGCCGTTCCTGCAGGTGCTGGATCGTGGGCAGGGCGGCACGGATCCGGTTGTCGTCGGTCACGTTGCCCTGGTCGTCCAGGGGCACGTTGAAGTCGACGCGCAGCAGGACCCGGTCTTCGTGCAGGTCCAGGTCGATGACCGAGGGCAGCGCCATCAGGCCTCCAGCAGGGCAAGGCGACGGGTGAGGTCCAGCATCCGGTTCGAGAAGCCCCACTCGTTGTCGTACCAAGCCAGCACCTTGGCCATGCGCGAGCCCATGGTCTGGGTCAAGGGCAGGTCCGCGATGGAGCTGTGTGGGTTGCCGACGAGATCGGTGGACACGATGGGGTCGGTGCTGGCTTGCAGCACGCCGTGGAGTGGGCCGGCCGCGGCCGCCGTGATGGCGTCGTTGATGGCGTCGACCGACACTTCTTTGGCGGACCGGAAGACCAGGTCGACCAGGCTGACGTTGGGCGTGGGGACGCGAATCGCCATGCCGTTGAGTTTGCCCACAAGCTGCGGCAGAACCAGACCGACGGCCTTTGCGGCGCCGGTCGAGGTGGGCACGATCGACAGGGCGGCGGCGCGGGCCCGCCGAAAGTCGGCGTGGGGTGCGTCGAGCAGGCGCTGATCCATGGTGTAGCTGTGAATCGTGGTCATCAGGCCGGTCTCGATGCCGAATTCGGCGTCGAGGACCTTGGCCAGAGGAGCCAGGCAGTTGGTGGTACACGACGCGTTGGACAGGACCCGGTGCTCGGGTCGAAGCTGGTCGTCGTTGACGCCGATGCACACCGTCATGTCGACGGCGTCCTTGGCGGGAGCGCTGATGATGACGCGGCGGGCGCCCGCGTCGATGTGCTGTGCGGCCTTCGCGCGGGTTCGGAAGATCCCGGTGCATTCCAGCACCACGTCGACGTCGGTGGCTTTCCAGGGGAGCTTGGTGGGGTCCCGTTCGGCGCTGGTGGTGACCACCTTGTTGCCGATCTGGATCCCGCCATCGACGACCGCCACTGGCTGCTTGAAGTGACCATGGATCGAGTCATGGGCCAGCAGGTGGGCCAGCATATCGTCGCTGGTCAGGTCGTTGATGTGGACGAACTCGATGTTGTCGTCGTTCCAGCCAGCACGAAGGACACATCGGCCGATTCGGCCGAATCCGTTGAGGGCGACACGGATGGGCATGGGGGGCAACCTCTTGTCTTTTTTGGGGGACGGCGAAAGATGGCGCCGTGGGGCGCTGGATGGGTGATTCGCGGGTCAGAGCGTTAACGCTGGGCTTGCTGCGGGGCCAGCATCTGGAGATCGCACTGCCGGCTCGTCGCAAACGTACCTTGGCCTGGTGAAGACCATGCTGCTGGGCCGCTAATCGCGAAACGCCTCGGGGTCCCTGCGGCCTCGATCAGCGCGGTTCGATTGTTGAGAAGATCCGTTGACGGCCGGCGTCGCCCTCCGGTGTGGTTGGCCAACTACCGCGTGGACCTCTGCGATGGAGCGGCGGGCGAGGCCGCCGTGCTGTCCCGGGCTCCCCACGGCGTACGCGCCCTGAGTGACCGTGACGAACGTCGCTACGCCTTGGTCGAAGAGGCGCCGGTGCGTCGCGCTGCCTGGCCTGGCGACCAGCGACCGATCGTGGTCGGCGCGGGGCCGGGGGGGCTCTTCGCGGCCCTTCGCCTGGGAGAGGCGGGCGCGCCAGTCGTGTTGCTGGAGCGGGGTGAACCGGTCGAGCGGCGGCACCATGACGTTCGGGCTTTCTGGCGGCGCGGCGAGCTGGACCGGGACAGCAATGTGGTCTTCGGCGAGGGCGGCGCGGGCGCCTTCTCGGACGGGAAGATCTACACCCGTCGGCGGGATGGTGACTTGGGCTGGATCTTTCGCCGCCTGGTCGACCATGGGGCGGACCCACAGGTACTGGAAGAGGGCTGGGCCCACCTGGGCACTGACCGAATCCGTGAGATCCTGCCCAGGCTTCGCCAGCGCCTGGTTGATCTGGGGGTCGACGTGCGCTTTCGTACGCGCGTGGACGCCTTCTTGGTGGAGGCGGGGAGATGCGTGGGCGTGCGCCTTGGCGACGGGTCCGAGCTGCGCGGCGCCCCGGTCATCGTGGCCACGGGCCACTCAGCGCGCGACACTTGGGCCGCCATGCTCGACGCGGGGGCGGCAGCCGAGCAGCGGCCCATCCACATTGGGGCGCGGATCGAGCATCCACAGCGCCTGATCGACCTGGCTCGGTACGGACGAGCACGGGGAGATCTCCCGCCGGCCAGCTACCGGCTCACATCTCGCCCACCCCAAGGCAAGGCGCGGCCCGCGCACACCTTCTGCATGTGCCCAGGGGGGACCGTGGTGGCGGCCAGCAACCTGCCCGAGCGGGTCGTGGTGAACGGCATGTCCTACTCGGGTCGGCGTTCGTCCTTGGCCAACGCGGCGGTGGTCGTGCAGGTGACGCCCGCGGACTATCCGGGCAGCGATCCCCTGGCCGGAGCCCGTTTCCAGGACGCCATCGAGGCTCGCGCCTTCTGCTGTGGTGGCAAGGGCTTCAAGGCCCCGGCCCAGCGGGTCGAGGACCTCCTGGCCGGGCGCGCGAGTACGTCGGTGGGTCGCGTCAGCTACACCTTGGGCGTACGCCCCGCGGACCTCCGCGACGTGCTACCCGAGCCGCTGATCGACGGCATGATCGCTGCCCTGAGGCACTTCGACCGCCGGCTGCATGGCTTCGCGGGACCTGATGCCGTGCTGATCGCCCCCGAGACGCGGACGACGGCACCGCTCCGCTTCTTGCGGTCCCCGGAGCGTGAGTCCACCACTCTTCCGGGGCTGATGCCCATTGGAGAGGGTGCCGGCTACGCGGGGGGGATCGTGAGCGCGGCGCTGGATGGCTACCGTGCAGCCCAGGTGCTGGTCGAGCGCTTCTGCCCTCGACTGGCATAGGCGATCAGCGGAAGGCGACTTCGATGTCGTCCCCGACGATGTCGATCTTGGCTCGGGTGCTGGTGCCGGGCTCGCGGCCCGCGCAGTCGGTGGTGCCGATGACCCACGAGATGGTCGCCGAAGAATTCGACGTGGCGGCTTCCATGGTCCAGGTGCCGTGCTCGGTACACTCCATGCGTTCGTCGCCCGCGTCGACATAGCCGCTGGCGGACCATTCGTTGTCGGCCGTGAAATTCAGTGTGCTGAGGACGACCGTGGCGCCGCCATTGTCGACGGCGAGGAAGTTGTGGACCGTCATCGACGTCAGCGCTGACAGGAAGCCCTGGCTGGTCGCGTCGGTGGGGTAGGTGCCCGTCTTCTTGGCGGAGGCGGAGGGCTTGGAGTCCCCGGCCGCGGCGGGCGCGGGCTTCTTTCCGCCGCAGCCGACGATCAGAGGCAAGGCGAGAAACAGGACCGAGGCCATCTTTGGCTCCTAGTGTTTGGCTTATCTCCTCCGCGGCTTGCGGGTCGGCTTGCGCTTGTGAGGCGGGATGCCCGCGGCGTAGCCTTCGCGGCGATGCCCCCCTCTCTGCGTCCCTCGCTGCGTCCCGCTCTGCGCTACCGGCTCCCATGGCGAGCCCTCGCCTACCTGCTGCTGGCCGTGGTCATCACCTGGCCCGCGGCGGCCGGTCTGGGTCGGACCGTGCCGGGGGCGGACCGGACGGATCTTTGGAATGCGCTCTGGTCGATCTGGTTCTTTGTTCAGTCCGTCACGACTGGAACGCTGCCTTGGCACACGGCGCTGCTCGCCCCGCCAGCCGGCGGCAGCCTGTTGGTGGCGGACCCGCTCAACGCCGCCTTGGCCCTGCCGCTTGTGCCGGTGATCGGCCTGCCAGCGGCCTACTCGATCCTGGTGATCGGGCAGGTGGCGTTCTCAGGCTGGGCGGCGCACAAGCTGGCCGCGGATGTCGCAGGCGCCGCGGGGCTGAATGCGGGCGTCGCGGGGAGCATCGCCGGGACGGCCTACGCGACGGCACCGGTCCTGCGGGCCGCGATCCACAACGGAAGCTCGGAGGGGATCGGAGGGGGCTTTGTGGCCTTGGCCGCGTGGGCCTGCTGGCGCGCCGCGCGAGAGGGTGGCCTTCGTCGCGCGGTGCTCGCTGGCCTTGCGTTGCTGCTCGCGGCGCTGGCTTCCTGGTATGGCGCGGTCGTGGCCTTTCTCTTCGCCGGGGCGCTGGCGCTGCTTGGGCTTCATGGCCGTTGGCGAGCGACGCTGGCCGCTCGGCTCGGCGCGCTGTTGCTGGGACTGGCGCTGGTGACCCCGCTGGCCTTGGCGACCCGGGCCGCGGTCTCGGCGCCCGACAACCTGGTGCGGATCAAGAACCCACGAGAGCTGGCGACGGTACGGCGCAGTACAGGACCGGCGGACATCCGCGGCTATTTCATGCCGGGCGACTTTCGGTCCCCCGACTTTCGCAGCCTGTCCCGGTATGGCGAGCAGTTCTTCCATTGCCACTACCTGGGCTGGGTGATTCTGCTGGGGGCCGGGCTGTCCTTGCGACGGCGGGTCGACGCGGCCTGGCTGTGGCTCGCCGGGCTGTGCGGCCTGTTGCTGAGCCTGGGACCGGTGGCGGTCCGCGATGGCGCCGCCTGGATCATCATGGGGGATCGCGCGATCCCCTTGCCCTATCTGCTGGTCGAGTCGCTGCCGGGTTTCTCCAGCTTGTCTCTGCTCTACCGGCTGGCTCAGGCGCCGGCCCTGGCGGGCGCTGTGTTGGCGGGCTGTGGCGCGGCGGGGGTCTCTGGGCGCGGCCTGGTGGGCGTCCTGGGGGTCGCGGGTGTCCTGCTGGAGGGGCGCTTCCTGTCGCCCTTGGGCGCGTTGCCGGGCGTCGTCTCGGTCCAAGTCGCGTCGTCCATTGTAGCCCTGGCGGATGCACCTCCTGGGGTGGTGATCGACTTCCCGGTGGTCGGTGGCAGGCGCTATCTCTTCGAGCAGACCGTACACCAGCACCCGATGGCCGGGACGCTGAATTTTCCCAACAACGCGGTGGGGCAGAGGGCCTGGCGCGGCCTCGCCGAAGCCGCCGCAGCGGTCACGGACTCGGCCTCCGCAGCGAGCGCGGGCGGTGGAACGCTCACTCAGGCCGACCGGGTTCAATTCCGGACCTTGGCTTCCCACCGGGCGCGGGCCGCTGGTGTCCGCTATGTGGTGGTACACGACGACCCCTGGGCTCGACCCGATATGCAGGACGAGGCAGTGCGCATCCTTGAGCAGGCCCTGGTGCCCCTGGCCACTGGCAGAGATGATGTCGGTGACGTGCGGGTCTACGCCTTATGGTGACCGGTGGCTGGTTCATGGCGCCGCGCCGCCCCGAGGGCCTGGCCGGCGAGCACGCCGACCTCCCGTGGCTGGGTCTGTCGCTGCGTGAACGCCAGGAACGCGCGTTCTTGGAGCGGCGTTTTCCGGTCCATCCCGGCGTGGTTGGCCGGGACTCGGACCTGGCTGAGGGCGCTCGGCTGCTGGTTCGTCAGGATGTAGCCCTGGGCGGAGCGGCCATCGAGGACGCCATCGCGCTGGGCAAGGCCCGGGGCTGTGACCTGGTCTTTCGCTTGGGAGGACGGGCTGGGGCCTTCGCTGACGAGATCGCCCTGGGACGCGACGAACCACTGCTCGCCTACCTCTTCGAGGGGAAACCCTCCCTGGATCGGATCCACGCGGCGCAGCTCGTCGAGCTGGACCCCAAGGAACGGATCGTCGAAGTGCCAGCGCCCGGAGAGGCGGGCGTTGCCCTGGTCGAGCTGCCGTTGACGGAACGTCTGATGCTGCCCGCTGGCCACTGGCTCCAACTTCTGTGGGCCAATCTGTTGGCCTTGGGGCCCTTCTTGTGGCGCTCTCTGGCCGGCCGGAACCCGG
>JAADHA010000085.1 GCA_013152105.1 Oligoflexia bacterium
ACGACGGTACCCCTGCCCGAGAGCAGCGTCACCGGCTTTCTCAACATCAGCTCGCGGCCCATCGGTCTGGAGCTGAGCATCGACGGGCAAGCCCGCGGCACCACCCCAGCGCGGGCGCTCCAGCTACCCGTCGGACCACACACAATCATGGTAACCAACCCCAGCACCGGCCAGAGTTGGACCCGCCAGGTAGAAGTCCAGGAAGGTCGCTCGCAGCTCATCCGCCTGGGAGGAGGAACGTGAGCACCATCCTCACCCTGCTGCTCTGCCTCATCCTCTCTGCCCACGCCCAGGCCGGCAGGGTGGTCATCCTGAGCAGCGACCAACTGCCCGCCTACGAACGCCCAATACCGGCATTCGAGCAGTACCTCGACCGACCCGTCCAGGTCTACCAGCTCGAGGGAGACAAGACACGCGCCCTGCACATCGCCAAACAACTCGGTGAAGACCGACCCGCTCTGATCTTCGCCTTGGGCGCAAAAGCCGCCTGGGTAGCGGTCAACCAGCTTCCCGGCGTGCCCCTCGTCTACGCCGCGGTGCTTGACCCCAACCGCTATGGCATCGACGGCGCCTTTGTCACCGGGGTCGGCATGCAACTGCCGCCCGATCTGGTGCTCAGCCAATTCCAGCTCTTCGCCCCGAATGTAAAGCGCATCGGCATCATCGTCTGGCAGGGCAACCACGATCCCCAGATCGAAGACGCGATCGACGCCGCCAGGCGCGCCGGCTACGAAGTCACCGCGCGCAGGGTTGGCCACACCAAGGACGTGCGCCGTGACTTCGCTTCGCTGCGTCGACAGGTGGATGCGCTGTGGATCCTGCCAGACCCGGTCGTCGTCACGCCCCAGAATTTTCGAACCCTCCGCGACGAAGCCCTTCGCGCCCACATTCCCATCCTGGCCTACGGCGAGCAGCTCGTCCGCGCCGGTGCCCTGATGTGCGTGGCCCCGGATTGGGACGCCGTCGGACGCCAGGCTGCCGGGCTGGCCAACAAGATCCTGGGTGGCACCACGGCCAGCGCCGTCCGCCCGGTCGCAGCCGACACGCCGCGCGTGTTGATCAACGGCGACACCCAGGACGCGCTGGGCATGAAGATGGACGAGATCATGCTGGACTTCGTCGACGAAGTGGTGCGCGCCAAGGTGGATCGCTGATCGCCGAGTTCGGGATGACAAGGTCGGGATGACAAGGTCGGGATGGCAAGACGGGATAGGATGCCGCCCCCCTCGCCAAGACCGGCAAGGTCCCGCCAAGGTACCGCCTGATGACGCCATCTTCGCCCCAAGCCTCCGCCGAACAACCGATCCTGCGGGTCCGGGGCCTCAAGACCTTCTTCCACTCCGAAGACGGCGTGGTCAAGGCGGTCAACGATGTCAGCTTTGACATCCGACGCGGCCAGAGCCTGGGTCTGGTGGGAGAATCCGGCTCGGGCAAGTCCGTGACCTCGTTGACCATCATGCGTCTCCTGCCCGACACGGGCGTCAGCGTCGAGGGCGGATCGGTCAGCCTGCTGGGACGAGACCTGCTGACCGTCTCAAGCGCCGAGATGCGCACCGTTCGCGGCAACAAGATCGCCATGATCTTCCAGGAACCCATGACCTCGCTCAACCCCGTCTTCACCGTCGGGGACCAGGTCATGGAGGCCATTCTGACCCACGAAAAGGTCGACCAGCGCGAAGCGCTCAAGCGCACCCTGGCCTTGTTCGACGAGGTCGGCATTCCAGACCCGAAGCGCCGGGTCAACACCTACCCCCACGAGATGTCCGGCGGTCAAAAGCAGCGCGTCATGATCGCCATGGCCCTGGCCTGCAACCCCCAGGTGCTCATCGCGGACGAGCCGACCACGGCCCTCGATGTCACCATCCAAGCCCAGATCCTGGACCTGCTGCGCAAGCTGAGAAACGACCGGGGCATGAGCATCCTCTTCATCACCCACGACTTGGGCGTGATCGCCGAGATCGCCGACGAAGTGGCGGTGATGTACCGCGGCAACCTGGTCGAGTACGGCGACGTCGTCAGCATCTTCGCGAACCCGCAGCATCCCTACACCAAGGGCCTGTTGGCCTGCCGCCCACGCCTGGACAGTCCCTACCGGATCCTGCCCACGGTCAGCGACTTCCTGGACACCCGACAGGTCAACGGCGAGTGGACGCTGACCGAGAAAGAGATGACGCCAGAGCGCGAGCGGGCCCTCATCGAGGGCGGCCGCGAGAAGCTCACCGAACCGACCGGCAAGCCACTGCTCAGCGTCAAGGATCTCCAGGTCTGGTTCCCGATCAAGAAGGGCCTGCTGGGCCGCACGGTCGACCACGTAAAGGCCGTGGACGGCATCAGCTTCGATGTCTACAAGGGGCAGACCCTGGGCTTGGTCGGCGAGTCTGGCTGTGGAAAGACTACCACTGGTCGCGCCATCCTGCGCCTGGTCGAACCGACCGGCGGTCACGTGGAATTCATGGGCAAAGACCTGGGTTCCCTGCACGGCGGCGACATGCGCACGGTGCGCGAAGACCTCCAGATCATCTTCCAGGACCCCTACTCCTCCCTCAACCCGCGGCTGACCGTCGAACAAGCCGTGACCGAGCCGATGAAGGTCCACGGCATCGGGGACAGCGACCAGGACCGCCGCGACCGCGCCGCCGCCCTGATGAAGGAAGTCGGCCTGCTGCCCGAACACCTGCGCCGCTACCCCCACGAATTCTCGGGAGGCCAGCGTCAGCGCATCTGCATCGCTCGCACCCTGTCGCTGCAACCCGGCTTCGTCATCTGCGACGAATGCGTCAGCGCCCTGGATGTCTCGGTCCAGGCCCAGGTCCTCAACCTGCTCAACGATCTGCAACAACGCCGCGGACTGACCTACATCTTCATCAGCCACGATCTGTCCGTCGTGAAGTTCATGAGCGACATCATGTGCGTCATGCAGGACGGCAAGATCGTCGAGGCAGGGCCGTCCGAGGCCATCTACGAGAACCCACAGATGGAATACACGCGCACCCTGATCAACGCGATCCCGCGCGATGACATCGACCACATTCGGGCCCGCCAGGTCGAACGCGAGGCCGCCACCGCGCACCGCCTGGCCCTGGCCGACAAGCATCAAGCCACGCCGGTGACCTGAGCCCATGTCTGCCATCCGTACCGGTCGCCTTGTGCGAGCCCTGGCCTGTGACCGCAAGGTCCGCGTCCTCGCCGTCGTCGCCGACGGGCCGGCTCGAGACCTGGTCTCGCACCACAAGCTGACCGCCGGCGCCGCAGTGCTGGCCAGCGAGGGCCTGGTGGCCGCGGTCTTGCTGTCCAACCAGGTCAAGGGCGAAGAGCGGATCACGCTAGATGTCCAGGGCGAACGGCCTCGCTTCGCCCTCTCGGTCGACGTGTGGGGAGACGGACCGCTGCGGGCCCGCTTCACGCCCGCCAACCTCGCCCAGACCGACCGCTTCTCGGGCTACCTCAGCGCGATTCGCTCGCTGGACGGCAAGGAACTGTACCGCGGCATCGCCAAGATCCAAGACGAGACCTTTGAGCAGGCCCTGAGCCGCTACCTCACCAGCTCCGAACAGGTCGACGGGCGGGTGCGGATCCAGGCCCGCCTCGACAAGGACGGCAGCCCTCGCTTCGCGGCCGGGCTCCTGGTCGAGCGCTTCCCCGACACCGACCCGGAAGAGTTCGCGGCCATCTTCGACCAACCCTTGAAAGGCGACTTTGCTGCCCTGATGACCGGCTTCGCCTTCGGCCAGCTCGCCGGACAGCCGGTCGACGTGCTCGAAGCCCGTGATCTGGAGTTTCGCTGCACCTGTTCCCTGCAACGGGTCACCCGCATGCTGCGTACCCTGGGTCCGACCGAGCTGCGCGATATGCTGGAAAAGGACGGTGGGGCCGAGATCACCTGCCACTTCTGCAACCAGCGCTACGACATCAGCGCCGACCAGCTTCGGGCGTTGATCGCCGCAGATGACGGGGGCGAATAGGGCGGCTGGCCATGGCGATGCTTCGTGCCGCGACTCAGCCCTGGTACTCGCCCCGGATCGCCCGGTCCTCGATGCCAAGATACGCCTCGATACGCTTCTCGATGTAGCGCGCCTGGACATCGTCCCTGATGCCACCCAGCAGCTTGATGCTGCTGCCGTCCTGCATCCGCGCGTGGACCTGGTAGCTCACGCCGCGCTTGTTGCCGCGCTTGGAGACCAGGTAGAGCTGGTCGATCCGAGCAGTGGGCAAGGGGTCGGGGCTTGACCAGGGAATGGGGCCATGCGTAACGGTGATCTGCCGGTCGTTCGCCGTAATCGTGGTCGTGTTCAGCAGGTTCGCCACCGCGGTCCAGGTGATCCCGACGCCGGCGGCGACATGGATGAGGGGAAACAAGAGCATTATCGCTGTCGGTCCGCCTGGAAGGCTTCCGCTGATGGCGACGGCGTACCACACGACCAGGAAGCCGTCCCAGAAGATGCTGAAGAGCAGCAAGGCCAGCGCCGAAGGATGGTACCACCGGCGGCGGATCTCGAGTCCCTCGGTGCCCTTCTGCACCTCGATCCCTGGCGGTCCCTTGAACATCGCCATCAGCTCTTCCGGCGGCGTCTCTCGTTCCACCGTCGCCGGGCGGTGCAGGACATCCTTGGCCAGGTCGACCGCGCTGCCGCACCCTCGGCAGATGGCGACCAGGCGAGCGACGTTGACATCATCGACAGCAATGGCGTCGCCACAGTTGGGACAGATCAGGGGCTTCGTGCTGGCCATGGGCTCAGGCTATCGCGTCGTGATCCCCGCGAGCCACACGGCGGAGTCGGCTCGCCCCTTGATCCGAACCTCGATCAGATCCGAACCTCGATCGTCACCTGGATGGTGCGGCCCGCGCCAGCAATGTCATTGGGGTACTTCGCCGCCCCGTCACTGTTCACGGCGTTGGCGTCTTCCTGGGGGACCAGCGTGTCATAAGACGTGTCCAGCAGGTTGTGAACCGCCAGGTCGGCCTTGACCCGCCCATCCATCAGGCCGTCCACTGCGATGGCGCCGTGAAGCAGGCCATAGGCCGGGCCGTCTTGCAGCTTGGAGTCCGGGGTCCAGTCCTGGCGGGGACGTGTGCCGTACACATCGGCCAGCAGTGACATCGAGACCAGGTCTACGGGGTGCCAGGCCAGGCGCCCGTGGCCCATATGGGGCGGGAATTCGTAGATCGGCTGACCGGTCTCGCGGTCGGTGGCGCGGGTGTAGGCGTAGCTGGCTTGGAACTCGACCGGGCCTCGCTTGATGGTGCCCTCGAATTCTGCTCCCAGCGCCAGCGCTCCTCCGACGTTGTCATAATACTCGCTGCCCAGGGTGACGCTGGGTCGGGTGGACTTGCCGATCTGCTGGTCGATGCCCGACGCAAAGGTCGCCATCCGCAGGTCCAGGTCCCGCGCCGGGCTCCACGAGAGCTCACCCTCGATCGTGTCGGTCAGCTCGGGCTGGAGCTTCGGGTTGCCATTCGTGAAGAGGTTGTCGCCGTTGCTATCCTGACCGACCTGGACCAGGAGTTCGCGGGCGTTGGGCGCACGAAAGGCACGACCGTACAATAGCTTGACCAGTGTCGACTCGCTCGGGACCAGCAGCAGACCCAGGCGAGGGCTCACGAAGGGACCGAAGTAGCTGTGATAATCAACCCGACCACCCGCCGTAAGCTCCAGCCACCAGGACGCCGTCCAGGTGTCCTGGGCGTACACGAATGCATCGGTGATCCAACTGGGATCGGCACGAAAGGTCGAGGGCAAGGTAGGTTCGTGACTCATATTGTCGTAGTGGATGTCCTCGAGTTGGAGAATATGAACCGTCTCCAGCCCAAGCCCCGAGACGATCGCGTGCGTGGCCGTGGGGCTCAGGGTGGCATCGACACCGACCCCGTGGCGCACGCTGTCCTTCTGGGTCTCGACCAGGGTACCCTGCCAGTCGGCCTGGTCGCCCTGCACGGAGAGGTCACTAAACCACGCGTAGGCCCCCGGGTTGTCGTGACGCTGCGAGTAGAAGTACGGCGTGATCTTGCCCAGCGCACCCAGGTCGATGTGGTAGCGAGCCGACAGGAAGACGTTGCGGTAGTTCAGGGCGAAGTCGTTGGGATTGTTGAGGAGCACATCCAGGGCGTCATCCTGCTGGTTGACGAAATAGGTGTGGCGATAGTCCACCAGATCGACCGCCAGATCCAAACCGCCAATACCCAGCTTGAAGCCGCCGTTGATCGACCGGCGCGGGTTCAGCCCCTTGATGTTGGCGTTGCCGCTGGGGACCGTGTCCATGCCAATCCCATCGACGGCGAGCGCGCGGACATAGGCCCGCACATCCACATCCCGCCCATGCACCGTCAGCATATCGGCGTAGACCGCTGACGCACCATAGCGTCCGTCGCTACCCACCAGGCCCCGAACAAAGCCACCGTCCAGACTGCGTCCGTCCCAGGTCACGACATTGATGACCCCAGCAAAGGCGTTCGTGCCATAGAGGGCCGAGCCCGGGCCCTTGATGACCTCGACCTGGCGCACCATTTCCAGCGGCACATAATCATCCAACCAGGCGTGGGTATACACGCCGTCGTACCAGGGCACGCCGTCGATGAGCAGCAGGATCTTGTCGTTGTCCGAGCTGGTGACCCCGCGAAACCAGCCCAGGTCCCGCGACTCCTTGGCCACCGAGATGTAGATCCCCGGCATGGCGCGCAGCACATCGGACAGCGTGCGGTGGCCAGCCCGGCGGATGTCGCCCGCGGTCACCACGGTGACGATGCTGGGGGCCTGGCGAACGGTCTGGGCGTAGCGGCTGGCAACCGTGACCAGCTCCTGCTCGGCCTTGAACAGCTCGCTCTCGTCCAGCTCTTCGAAGGGATCCTTGGGCGCCGCGGCCCAGGCCACCCCGGTGCCGCCCAGGCACAGCGGCAGCAGCAGGCTCAGCGAGGGGATCACGGTGTGCTTCCTTGCAAGGGGCGCTCGAGGAGGAGGGGAAGAGGCGAGAGACGCAGGTGTAGCACGAGGGTGCGCCCACGAGCAGCGGCATACGCAGCACAGCGCTACAGGTGCGCCATGATCACCCTGAGCCCGACAGACGCGCGCCAGCGCATGGTGTCCTGGCACGGCCTGGCCCGTGTCACGCTGCCGGACGGCGACGCGGGCGCGCGAGCCCTCCTGCCCGCTTTGCGTTGCATCCAGCTCGATCCCCTCGACCGGATCGGCACCAACGCCGACCTGGTCGCGATGGCCCGGGTCGACGGCCTCCGCCGCGGACAGATCTACGACGCCCTGCTCCCCGGCCACGCCTTCGAGCACTTCGCCAAGGAGCGCTGCCTGCTGCCCGCCAGCTTGCTCCCCGCCTACCGGGCACGGGCGCTCCAGGCCCCCTGGTGGCGCCTGAACGAGCGCCTCAAGCGCCTGCCCGAGGGGCTGGTGGCCGATGTGCTGGCCGAGGTGCGGGAGCGAGGGCCCGTGACCCCGGCCGATCTTCAGGATCGCGGCGCCGTTCAGGCCCTGGACTGGTCTGGGTGGAAGGGCACCTCGCGCGCGGTGACCATGGCGCTCGAGGTCCTGTGGACCCGCTGCCAGGTCCTGGTGACTGGACGAGGCGCCACAGGAAAGCGCTACGATCTGCCCGAGCGCGCCCTGCCCGTTCCCGCCCACCCCCCTCCCCCAGCCGACATCGACGCCGCCCTGCTGCTGGACCGGGTTCACGCCGCCGGCCTGATGGCGACCGCGAACGGCCCCTTGTGGTCGGGCCTGGCCCCAGCCAGGGACGCGGGCATCGAAGCGCGCCTGCTCCAAAACGGTCAGCTCGCGTCGGTCCGACTGTCGGGCAGCCGCCGCGGCTACCTGACGACGCCGGCCTTCCTCGACGCCAGGCCGGTGGAGCCTGACTCGCGCCTGCGCATCCTCGGCCCCCTCGACCCGATGCTGTGGGACCGCAAGCTGGTCCACCACGCCTTTGGCTTCGAGTACGTGTGGGAGGTCTACAAGCCGGCCCACAAGCGCCGCTGGGGCTGGTACGTGGTGCCCCTGCTGCACCGCGGGCGTCTGGTGGGGCGGCTGGAGGCCCACCGCGACTCGGGCCGGATCGTCGTCGATCACCTGTGGCGCGAGGCCGATCCCTTTCCCGAGGACGCGCTCCGGATCGCCCTGGATCGCCACCAGGCAGCCTTGGGCTGAGCGCGACCGTCAAGACACGGTGCTCACCGCTTCCCAGCGGTATGCTCCCATTGAACGGAAACCAGACCGCACCCACCAGGCACTCAAATGTCGCCCCCCGATACCGCGTGGAAGACCCTCCCCCACGGCCCCATTGAGCCACTCGCTGAGAACCTCTGGCGCGTAGAGGGCGAACTCCCCAAGATGAGGCTCCGCCGCTGCATGGTCATCGTGCGGCTGCGCTGCGGGGAGCTTCTCCTGCACAGCGCCGTGGCCCTCGACGAGGCGGGCATGGAAGCGCTAGAGGCCCTGGGACGGCCCACCTCGCTCGTCGTCCCAAACGGCTGGCATCGCCTGGACGCCGCCCGCTACAAGGCGCGGTACCCGGATCTCCAGGTGATCTGCCCAGCCGCGGCCCGCGAGAGGGTCGAGCAGGTGGTGGCGGTGGACGCCACCTACGAGGATCGCCTGCAGCCCTACCCCGACGACGACACGGTGCGCCTGGAGCTCCTTGCTCCCGGCGGAATGGAGGGTGCCATGCTGGTGCGCTCCCAGGACGGCGTGAGCGCGGTCTTCGCCGACGCCCTGTTCAACCTGCCCCACCAGCCGGGCATCTTCTGGTTCGTCTACGGCCGCCTGCTCGGCGCCACGGGCGGACCACGGATCACCTTGATCGGACGGATCATGATGGCGTTCACGCGGACAGGCCGCCCCACGCGGGCCTGGATGAAGCGCATCGCCGACCAGGAGCCACTCGTGCGCCTGGTGCCCTGCCACGGCCAGGTCGTGAGCGCCACCGCCGCCGCCGTACTGCACGGGGTAGCGGCCGGTTGAGCCCCGCCCAGAAAGACGGCGACTGTGGCGCGAAGCCGACCCCTTCCCCGAATCCCCGAAGACGCGGTCCTGGTCGACCAGCATGACCAAGCCGCCGACCCTGGGGGCTGTCCCCAACCCGCACGCCGTCGCGATGGCGTCGGCCTGAATGCCCCTCCGATCCCGCGGTGGCGCCCAACTTGACCGCGGGCGCAAAGCACCACCCGAGCGTGGCCCGACCCATCCTGGCGGAGAACTTGGGGCAGATCGCGCCTCGCCCGTCGTAAGCTGTGCCCACGGCAAACCAACCAAGGACAGCCCATGGCACGCACGACCTCGCAGCGACTCGGTGATCTCCTGGTCCTGGCCGGAAAGATCACCCGCGACCAGTTGGCCGAGGCGCTGGAGCGACAGACGGAGCTTGGCCACCGCCTGGGCTCGACCCTGGTCCAGCTCGGCTACCTGACCGAGGACGAGCTGACCCGCTTCCTCGCCACCCAGCAAGGCGTGGACGGGGCCAGCGACCAGGACCTCGAGATGGACCCGGCCATGGTCAAGCTGCTCAGCGCGGACTTCGTGAAGCGCTTCGAGGTCGTCCCGGTACGCATCGAAGACGGAGACGTCCTGGTCGTCGCCTGCGCCACTCCCAACAACCTCGACCTGCTGGACGAAGTGCGCTTCGTCAGCGGCCACCGCCAGGTACGCGCCATTGTCGCCTCGGAAGCTGCGATCCGACGCGCCATCGAGACGAACTACGCCACCCACTCCCTCCTTGAAGAGGTCATCGCCTCTGACGACATCTTCGAGCAGGCGCTCAGGGCCCAAGCCTACTCCGCACCACGCCCCGGCGCCGCCCCCGACCTCCACAAGCTGGAGACCGACAGCAACAAGCAGCCCATCGTCGCCCTGATCAACTACCTGCTCGCCGAGGCGATGCGCCGCGCGGCCAGCGACATCCACATCGAGCCCTACAAGGACTTCCTGCGAGTGCGCATGCGCATCGACGGGATCCTTCATCCGATCATCACGCCGCCCCCCTCCCTGCACAAGGCGCTGATCAGCCGGGTCAAGATCATGGCCGGCATGGACATCTCCAAGAACCGCGTGCCCCAGGACGGCCACATTGGTCTGGACTACCTCGGCGAGGTCCTGCACTACCGGGTCAACATCCTGCCGACGGTCTACGGCGAGAAGTGCGTGATCCGCCTGCTGCGCAAGGACGCCAGGCTAAGCGACCTCGACCGCCTGGGGATTTCGCCGAACCTGCTGACCCAATTCAAGCGGGTCATCCATGGCTCACAGGGACTGGTCCTGGTCACCGGCCCAACGGGCTCGGGCAAGACCACGACCGTGCTGGCGGCCCTGGACGCGATCAACGACATCAAGACCAACGTCGTCACCCTGGAGGACCCCTTCGAGAGCGGGGTCGCTGGAATCAACCACGTCCAGGTAGACAACAAGAGCGGCCTGACCTTCCTGACCGGAATGCGGGCGATCCTGCGCCAGGATCCCGATGTCATCTTCTTGGGCGAGATCCGCGACAGCGAAGTCGCCAACACGGCCATGGATGCGGCCCTGACCGGTCACCTGGTCTTCTCCACCCTGCACACCAACAGCGCGGTCGAAGCCCTGAACCGGTTGGAAGACCTGGGCATCCAGCCCTTCATGGTGGCCGGCACCCTCAAGGTCGTGCTGGCCCAGCGACTGGTTCGACGGATCTGTGAACACTGTGCCATGGAGATCACGCCACGCGACGACGAGCTGGAAGCCATGGGACTGTCAGAAGAAGATCTCGCCGACGCCCGTTTCCGCCGCGGTCGAGGCTGCAACCATTGCATGAACAGTGGTTTCAAGGGCCGTCTGGGGGTGTACGAAGCCCTCTTCGTCGACAAGGACATCCGCGAGCTGATCCGCGCCGGTGCCGATGTTAGCACCATCCTGGACAGATCACGTGCCAGCGGCATGCGCGCCCTGTCCGAGAACGCGCTGGACCTGATCACCCAGGGCCTGACTACCCTGGAAGAAGTCCGGCGCTGCATCAGCGAGGACTAGGGTGGGTCCGAATGGCTAGAATCTTCTGGCACCGTTTTCGGCCCGCAATTGGTCGGTACCGATCTTCTCCTCCGCCACTCTCCTCGTGCGACACACCTCGCGATCCAACCGCTCTTCAGACCCTGCTCTGGGGTGGGCTTCTCATCTGTCTGCTGGGCTTGATTGCCACGGCCATTGCCCTCAAGCAAATTCCGCCATCGGTCATCACTGTCGGCGGTGTGGGAGCGGTCTGGGCCTACCTGTTTCACAAGCGTCATCCCGGCGTCCGCGTCGTACGACCCATCCTGGCCTTTCTCTAAGGTGGACCCGCCAGTCGAGGCGCGCAGCCCTAGGGACAGATGGTGCTGATCACCCACTCGTTATTGTCTTCATTGCACTCGGTCAGGTGCTGCACACCGCCCTCGTCGTCGACCACGATCTTGAGCCCCTCGGGCACATCGGCGGGGTCGAGGTCCCACTCGAAGCCGGCCGAGGTTCGGCCGCTGGCGATGGCTGAGTCCGTCCACACGGTGTCCAGCAGTTCCCAGCTAGCGCCGTGCTTGGAGTACAGGCTGGTCGCGATGCCGGCCGGAACCTGGGAGAGGCCGGTGTTGCCGACCTGGGCGCTGACGTAGAGGTGACCCGAGTCACAGTCCGTGGTGCACACATCCAGTTCGAGAGGCACGACATCACCCAGCGCACCCCCCGTCGCCGCGGCCAGGTCGCCGCTGCGGAAGCTGTTGTAGGTCAGCCAGTTCGTCTCGGTAGAGGTCGGCATCAGGTCCGCGGAATTGGCGACATTCGTGATGCTGTAGGCGTGCTGATTCCAGGTCTCGGCAGCGGGCATCCAACTATTTTCGCGGTCCCCGATGACGGTGACGCCTTCCTCGGGACCACTGTACTCGCTGCTGGAGTAGATGATCTCGGCGTGTCCGTCGCCGTCCACGTCGGCGATGGCCGGGTACTCGCTGCAGGTTGCGCTGCTGTGTGAGGTCTCCTGCATCTTGACATCACCGGTCGAGCCATCGAAGACCCACACATCGTTCTCGTCCGCGAAGACCACCTCGGCCTTGCCGTCGCCCTCGAAGTCGAAGACCGCCGAGCCCGTGAAGCCGCTGCTGTAGTCGCTGATCGGCCGGCTCCACTTGGTCACGCCGTTGTCCTCGATGACCACGTAGACGCCGTTTCCCGCCACGCCGATCTCGGGCTTGCCGTCCCCATCAAAGTCGGCCACGGTCGGCGGGCCGACGGTGCTTCCTGTGTAGTAGCCGGACCAGAGCACGGTGCCGTCATCGTCCTGCAAGCGGACCATGCCAGGGTAGGTCGTGACCACGATCTCGCCGTAGGGGTCGTCGTCGAAATTGGCCACCGCGACGAAGCCGTCGGTCTCTCCATTGTACCAGATGGTGTTGCCATCGGCATCGTACAGGGCGTTGCCCACCACGACTTCTAGCGCGCCGTCCTGGTTGATGTCGGCAGCGACGCCAAAGGCCGCGGCACCTGAGGAGTGACCGGTGCCCTTGCCATGCGCCCCCGCCCCACGCAGCCTGCCCGTGCGCCCGTCGATGATCAAGTTGCCCTGCACGACCTCGGCGATACCATCACCGTCCAGATCGTAGATACCGACCCCACCGCAGACCTGGGCGTAGCCAGACACGGTGTAGCGCCAGATCTCGGTCCCGGTGTCGCCCGACAAGGCCACGAAACCCGGGCTGCCGGACGTGACGACCTCGGGTCGGCCGTCCCCTGTGAGATCGCCGATCGCCACGGTGGACGGCTCGCTGCCCATGCCGCTGAAGGTCCAGAGCACCGCCCCATCCCCACCGCTCAGCGCGGTCACCGTGCCGCTGGTGTTCGCCACGACGATGTCGGGGGTGTCGCTGCCGTCGATGATCCCGTCGCCATTGTCGTCAGTGAGTTGCCCCACCACGGGCGTGGTGTAGGCCGAGCCAGGGGCCGTGCTGCGCCACTCGATGACCGGTGTCCAGGACCCGACCTCGACCGGAGCCTTGCAGGTCTCGTCGATGGCCACCGCGCCCGCGGACAGGTCGGGCGATCCGCAGTCCTCGGCCGTGGTGCCGGCGTCCGAGCTTGGGCCTGGGCCCGTGTCATCGGTCGTGTTCGCGTCCTTGCCCGACGACAGGCTGTAGTCGCTGCAGCCCGCGGTCACGCCCAGGCAGAGGCAGAAGATGAGGCGCATGGATGCTCCGGTGAGGGCGCATGCTGCCACAACGCAGCTTCGCAGTCGCCTGTTTTCTGGTCCCCGGCACCGGCTGAGCCAAGGGGGCTCAGTCCGGCCCGTCCCCGATTCGCCGGGCCATGCGCAGCGCGATGGCGGCGGCCTCGTCGCAGCTTGCGGAGGGGCCGCAGGCGTCGTGTTGCGTCACCTGACGCGCGACGTACTCGCGGGCGTAGCACTGGGCCCAGGCGTGCAAGGCCGCGGCCCGACCGGGTCCATGGAGGTCGCCCACAGGCAGCCAACGTTGGCACAAGTCGCGAAAGCGCAGCGCGCACTCCAGCGCACGGGTGCGGGCACCCTGGCTGCTCACTCCGCGCTGCGGGCGTCGGGTCCGCAACAACAAGTAGACCGCGCGTGTCGCGCGAGCGACCGGTTCCCCGCCGGCCAGGGAGTCGAGGACAAGCGAGTCATCATCGTCCACCCCGTAGGGGGTCTGCACCTGATCCGGGGACTCGATGTCCAAGGCCCGGTCCCGCAGTCGCTGTTCGAGCCGCTCCAGCGCGCTTCGGAGGTTCGGCAGGGGGAAGTCCTGGGGCGGCAGCAGCTTGAGCAGGAGATCCGCACCCGGACCACGCTGGAGCCCCGCCTTGGCCAGGTCGGCCACCGGGTAGCGCAGCCGACCCAGCAAGCGCCGTGCATCCGCCACCCGCGGTTCCAACAGGGTCGCAAGCGCACCGGAAGGCTGCCACGTCTGCTGGGGGCTTGTTCCCATCGGACCTCCGCGCCCGCCGGGACCAGGCAGACGAACGGATGGAGACTTGAGCGCGATTCACCCTGCTGTCCTCTCCAAGCCCCGTCCCCACTCCCCGTGACGACCGCGTGGCGACACTGGCCGATGCAGGAGGCGCATGGCACACTCCTCGCGACACACTCCTCGCGGCACACTCCTCGCCGCACACTGGGAATAGCGATGCGGCCCCACCACGCGCCCCTCAGCGCGACCACCCT
>JAADHA010000454.1 GCA_013152105.1 Oligoflexia bacterium
TGGAGCAGCACCGGTGTCGTGCTGCCATCATCGCGCTGTACGAGACCGGTCCGGGCCAGACTGTCCCAGGCGGGCCAGGTACCGACGATCTTGATGCTGACCTTTGCCAAGACCTGCTCCTACGAACGGACATAACCATAATCGGAACGAGGGCGCCCAACGGCGACGAGGACCAGTCCGCGGACTCGGTCGTGGTGTTAGCCGCTCTCATGGTCCCAACTGAGCTGACGCTGCCCGCCGGTCCCGACGCGACGACGCTCGATGCGGTCCTTCGCCCCCTGTTGGTGCTCGCTGGACAGGCCGCGCTGGACCTCGCGGGACAGGCCAAGCCCGAACGCAAGGCGGACGGCAGCCCGGTCACCGTGGCAGACCGAGCGGCCGAGCGCATCCTGGCCGAGGGTCTGGCCCAGGCTTTTCCAGAGGACGGAATCGAGGGCGAAGAAGGGGCCCGCCGATCCTCCAGCAGCGGGCGGGTCTGGGTCATCGATCCCATCGACGGAACCGACGCATTCACCCATGGCCTGGCCTACTGGGGTCCCACCGTGGCGCGGCGCGAGCACGGGCGCACGACGGCGGGAGCCCTTCTCCTCCCCCGAACCGGTGACTACTGGTTCGCGGACACGTTGGCAGGGGGTGAGTTGGCCGCATGGCACAACGGCCTCCGCCTGGCTCCACTCCCTGACCGCCCCCCCCACCGAGGCGCCACGCTCTTCGTGCCCAGCCGCCTGCACCACGTCGCGACCGTCTCCTGGCCCGGAAAGTTCCGCTGCCTGGGCTCGACCGCCGCCCACCTGGCCCTGGTCGCCAGCGGTGGTGGACACGCGGCCCTGGTCGGCCCCTCACCGGCCTGGGATACCGCGACCGGAACGGCCTTGATACAGGCGGTCGGCGGGATCGTGCGGACCCTTCCACAGGGCGGGCTGGTCGCGGGACGCCGACGCGCTGTCGAGCACCTTCTGGCCCCACACACCCTTCAAGTTCACGGCAACCCGCTCACGGACCTGCACTGAGCAGACCGTGCGACCCGAATCGCTCCCGAGGAGCCCATGGCCCCCTCTCACACCGACGACGCGCCCGTCAAGCCTCTGGGCGGTCTGGTCGATGACAACCACGACCAGCCCGAGGTCCTCGACGCCCAGGGCAACCCCGTGGCAGACACCGAAGGCCCCGAGTCAGACCCCCGGGTCAACACGGTCCCTCAGAACCTGCCAGCCCTGTCACGGCCGACCAGCACGGCCCGAAAGGGCGACCTGCTGGCCTACTACCTGGCCGAGGTCCGCCGCTATCCCCTGTTGGACCCCGAAGAAGAGAACGCGCTGGTCGAAGATGGCGACACCGACGCGGCCAACCGACTGGTGACCGCGAACCTGCGGCTGGTGGTCAAGCTCGCTTTCCAGTACCACCGCCAGTGGTCCAACGTCCTCGACCTCATCCAGGAAGGCAACGTCGGTCTGGTCGAAGCCCTCTCCCGTTACGATCCCTACCGGGGCGTGCGCTTCAGCAGCTACGCGCAGTACTGGATCCGGGCGATGATCCTGCGCTTTTTGATGGACAACTACCGCCTGGTCCGGCTGGGCAGCACCCGCCACGGCCGCAAGCTCTTCTTCCAGCTCAAGAAAGTGCGCGACCAACTGATCAACGAAGGCAACATCCCGTCGACCTCGGCCCTCGCCGAGCGCCTGTCCGTACCCGAACAGGAAGTCATCGACGTGGACCGCCAGCTCTCGGCGCCGGCCCTGTCGCTGCACTCACCGGTCGGAGACGCAGATGGTCGAGCCCTGGAAGAGATGATCCCGGGCACCTCTCGCGGTCCCGACGATGCGGTCGAGCGCGGCGAGCTGGGCGCCGTGGTGAAGGAACACCTCGATGCCTTTGCCCGCGCCCTCAAGGACGAGCGCGAGCGGGTGATCTGGAACCAACGACTGACATCGAAGGACCCACGCAGCCTGGCCGATATCGGCCAGCAATTCAGCGTAAGCAAAGAGCGGATCCGCCAAGTCGAGGCACGCATCAAGAAGCAGCTCAAGACCTTCCTTGCCGACGCGCTCGGCGACGAGATCGCCTTCGACTTTGACATCCCGGAGGGACAGTGAGTTCGCTGACCAGCCTGTCGGGGGTTGCCCGCAACACTCGAGATCGCCTACTTCGCGCCGTGCTGCGCCGTGCCGCCAAGCCCGTCGACGGCAGCCAGATCGATGGGGGTCGAGCCACCCACCCGCTGGGCGCCGCAAACCTGCAGACACCGGACCAAGCCCCACCTGACGCCCCGGATCTCGCTGCTCTCGGACGACAGGCGATCCTGGCTGGCCAAGGCGACCCCGCGGGACTGGCCGACACGCTGCGCTGGATCGCCCAGGATCGGCCTGGCCAGGGCGACGACTGGACCGACCCCGGCCAGATCGCCTGCCGCCTGATCCACCTCGCCGCTATCTGGGCCTGGACGCGACCGGACTCCGCTCCTTCCGCTGCCATCGGGGGGTCCGCCCAGGCCCACGCCCGCTGGCTGATCCGTGAGCGCCCCCTCGACGACGCCGACCCCGACCTGACCCTGGCCCACGCGGCGTGCGTGATCGCCGGCCTGAGCTGGCCCGCCCTGGAAGACGCGAACACCTGGGTCGGAGAAGGCCTGGCCAGCCTTCGCAGCAGCACCCGCGCCCTGGTCGGTCCAGACGGCGCACCCACCGCCGAGCCGGCTGTGGCCGCCCGAGCCCTGTGGGCCGTCGCCCTCGCTCGCGGATGGGCCGACAGCAACGGCTGCGCCATGCCCACCGACCTGACCGGCGCCCTCCTCCAAGGCAGCACCTGCCTGTGGCGGCTGTGCGGCGACACCGGATCCCTGCCGGCGGCCGGACCCGCTCCCCTCGCCCTGCTACCCCTCTCCCCCGTCGCGCTCCCCCTCACCCTGCGCGGTCTCGTCCTGGCCTGGGGTCTGGACCAGGGCAGCCCGGTCTGCATCGAAGACCCCGCAGTGATCCGCCTGGCCGGACACCAGTGTTCGGGCGACAGCCAGCCAATGGCGCCCGACGCCCAGTGGCGCCTGTGGTCCTGGCGATCGACCGGAATGGCCGTGGCTCACGCCCAGCTCAAGGGCCACAGCGGACGGGGCTGGTTTCGCCAGTCCGACGGTCGGGTCCAGTGGGACCTGGACGGCGAACCCCTGGTCATCGGCCAGCGATCTCCACTCTCGCTGACCGTAGCTCGCGTCGACGGCCCAAAAGCGCGCGTCATCGCGGTCGTGCCCGGTGCCGACACCCAGGCCGACCGTCGCGCCGAACGCGATCTGCTGTGGCGGCAGGCCCGCTTGGTCGTGACCGATCGCGGGGTCAAGCGGATCGACTGGGAGTTGGGCCCCGGCTGGGCCCTCTCACCCGACGACAAGGGCGACTGGATCGCCACCCAGGGCGATCGCAGCCTGCACGTGAAGCTGGACCAGCAAGGCTGGACCTGGACCGTGGACGATCGCCGCATCGTCGGTCAAGGCGACCCCACCGTCGCGGTCCGCAGCATCTTCGAGCTGCGCTGAGGGTTGGGGCGGTGCATCGGGGGGAGCAGCTTCTTCCTCGGCGTGTGGGTCCTGGGCGAGCTTCGCCGTCGAGACCCTGTGTGCCGAGGATGCGGATGTGCGAGACGCCGCGGTCGGCGCGGGCCTGGGCGGCGGAAGCGGGGCGGCACT
>JAADHA010000663.1 GCA_013152105.1 Oligoflexia bacterium
TTCATCAAGCTTAGTAGCGCAGAGCGGCGCGTCAACCGCAATCGTGGGCCACGATGCCGCCAGATCCGAACGCACAACGGGTGAGGGATCGCTCCCCCACCCGTTCTTGCCCGATCTCAACGAAGGATCAGACGTTGAGGGCTTCCTTCAGACCCTTGCCAGCACGGAAGCCGGGGATCTTCACCGGCGCCACCGGCATCTTGGTGCCGTTCTTGGGGTTGTGACCCGTGAAGCCACTGCGGTGCTGAACCTTGAAGGTGCCGAAGTCGCTGATGGTCACCTTCTCGCCACGCACCAGCGCGTCGTGAATGGTCCCGAAGACGATGTTGATGTAGCCGGCGGCGCGAACCTTGGCGATTCCAGCTTCAGTGGCGAGGGCGGCGGTCAGATCGGCCTTGTTCATGTCGGCTCCTGAGTTCCCCAAGGGCGTGGGGAACGATGCTTTTTTTGTGAATTTGGATTATCCGTCCGAATGGCCGGTAGATCCATGGGTGAGGTGAGGGTCCAGGCTACGGAGTTTCAATCCGCCCAACGGTAATACCTTGGTTTCGCGCGACGTGCGACCATTGGTGTGGCAATTATGCGCATGTCAGGAAGTTTTTTTATCGAAATAATATAAAAACCACCATTCAGCGCTCGCTCCTCCCCCGATCACCGCGAACCGGATTCGAAATCCACCCACCCCGCACCTGCAACGCCGCCGGCAACACTTCGAAGCGCGCCGGCAGGCCGCTACGCCCCTCGCCCCAGATCCAGGGGAAAAAACCCTGAGGCCGCCGCCGTAGCCTCGATCCACCGGGTCTGGACCCGGAAGGCCCCTGCCGAGCGCTCCACGCTGCCGTCGTAGAGACGCCGGACCTCGGTCAGTCGCCGCGCGACCGAACTCTGTGACAACACCGTGACATCGAACAGGCCGTCCTGCATCGTGCCGCCTCGGCCCACCCACATGCCCCCCCCACAGAAGGCGCCGTTGGCCACGAAACACGAGAAGAGCGGACCCTCCCAGGTGCGCACGCCCCCATCATCGCTCGCCCAACGAAGCCGAACCGGGCCGCCCCGGTAGCGCCGAGCCGTCGCCAGGCTGGCCAACAGGAAGGTCGCCACACCCCCCATTCGCTTGTCCATCGCGTTCGCGCGCCGCACGACATCTCCACTCGCGCCGAAGCCCGCGACGTTGATGAACAGCTCGTTCGCGGTGCCATCCGGCTGGGCATCCGTGCGACCGCAAACCACGCGCCCAACGTCCGTAGGCAGGGTGATGCCTGTCGCGACCATCCACATGGCCTCGGCCAGGCGCCGCGGGATCTTCAGGGTCTTCACCAGGTCCGATCCGGTTCCGAACGGGATCGTGGTGAACACACAGCGGTTGCTGCGGGGGCGCCCGTTGACCACCATCCCGGCCGCAACTTCGTGGCAGGTCCCGTCTCCGCCCACGGCAGCGACGATGCCCGCGCCATCCGCGACGGCCGCGGCGGCGAGCTCGGAGGCATGACCCGGGCCCTCTGTCAGGCGGATCTCCCACTGGGCAAAGGCGCGTTGCGCCGCACGCTTGAGCTCATCCAGCCGCGCCCCGACCCGGCCCGCACCAGCTTTGGGATTGACGACCAGGCACAGCGGCTCAGTCTTGTTCAACGACGTCTTGTAGGCGCCTTGGTTGAGCTGCTGCGGAACACGCTCAGGGTCGACAAAGGGCACAGGGATCCTCAGGACGCAGGCGCGAGGAGGGCGTCGATGGGGTCCCGCACGACCAGACCCGCCGCCCGTAGCGCGTTCGCACAGCCGCTATCCGGCGAGCGAAGCTGGAGAGCTGTGTCGTGCTGGCCACCATCGGGGGCAACGCCCAGGCGCCGCGCGGACTCTTCAGCCAGATCGCGGGCCAGGGCGGCGTGACGATCAGGCAGGGCGGCCGTCGCTCCGCAGCAGGCCAGCGCGTCGGGCGGGGTCTCGCCAGGCAGGCGCGGCCCCCGGCAGGGATGGTGGACCAAGCCCGGACCTGCCATGTCCACCAGATCCGCGAGGTGCAGGGTCTCCACACCGACGAGTTGGAGCGCCGACAGCGTTCGGTGCTCGCTGACCACGGCCACGCGCCCCGCCAGGTGCGCTTCTAGCCGACGGGAGAAGATCGACCCGCCCACCGGATGGCCCAGCGCGGCCAGGCCGAGGTGATCATCGGTGCGCAGGCAGGCCACGGGCTGGTCCAGCAGGGTGGCGAGCGCCGCGGCCCAGTGACGTTCATCCGTCTCGATGGCCACATGGCGAGCGTCGCCCTGGATCGGGGGCAGCAGGGGCGGCGCTGGAGGCGTGCTCAAGCCCCGGTAGAGCTGCCCCAGCAGGTCGCCCAGGGGACGATCAAGATCGCAGTGCCGCGTACATGCACCGCACTCCACGCACAGCGCGGCGGCGTCCAGCGCCAGGTCTACCGGCCCCTGGCCACGCAAGAAGCGGAAGACCTGAAGCGCCATATTGGAGGGGGCCGCGGACTCTCGTGCCGTCCCCACCGCCACCGGACAGACATGGCGACACAGCTTGGGGCAGTAGACGCAGATGGCCAGATCGTGGTCGGTGGGCAGGGTCACGAGGTCTCCGAGCGGTCATCCGAGCGATCATGCAAGCGAGCAGCCGTCGGGCTGCGCCGCGGCGCCTTGCCCCGGGCCGGCGTGGTCTGGATGAGCATGGAGAGGGGGGCGAGGGACGCGGCAAAGCCCCAGCGGTCGTCCTTGCGCCAGGTGGGCCGCAGGTCGCGCGGGTCCATGTCCTTGGAGACTGGCCGCACGACGATGTCGGGCACCTGCGGGTCGAGGCGGCGGACCGGGATCTGGACCAACTCGGCGGTGGCCCGTCTCAACAAGGGGAGCCGCAGATCAGGCCCAGCGGCCGAGCGCGGAGCGGGACCGATGCGCGCGCTCACGCCATCGTCGAAGCGTGCCTGGACCGCGAACAGGGGCACCTCCCACACGTCCAGCGCCGTCCTTCGCAGGGCCGGCAGCCAGGTCGCCAGGGGTCGGTCCGGGCGCAGGCGCGGAGCCAGGCCCTGGGCAGCGAGCGCCTGGTCGAGGGCCTGTGGGCTGGCCGCGGGGTCCACCTCGGCCAGCATGCTGTCCAGATCGACCGAGAACACAGGCCCAGTGGCGGGG
>JAADHA010000219.1 GCA_013152105.1 Oligoflexia bacterium
CGACGCGGGTCGCGATGTCGTCCTGGAAGTCGTTGTTCGAAGGCAGAGGAACCGGCGGTGGGAGGTGCGAATCGGGCGATCCGATGGTCGCGGCGACCGCGGAGGCGACGCCGGTGCCCGTCGCCGCGAGCGCGGATGCCGAGCTACCGGCCCCAGACAGGTCCGGCGTGCCGCTGCCAATGCCCGCGGCCGCCAGCTCTTCATCACTGGGCTGGGCGTTAGCGGTGTGGGTAGCTGGGGCTTCGACCACATCAAGGCCTTCTTGGAACAAGGGTCCGAAGAAGGTGCGGGTGTCATCGACGATGGTGCTGAAGCTGTAGCCAGCCATCAGACCGCGCAGATCCTCGCGCAGCACAAAGGCGCGCTGGTAGCGATGGCGAGGGTTCAGGCTGAGGGCACGATAGAGGACCTTGTCCAGGCCCAGCATCAGGTTTTTGACCTGCAAGAGCTGGGTCGTGAGTTCGGCCTTGCGGATCCGGTTGATGGTCTGAAGATTGCTGTCTGATCGGAACAGGGGGGTCGTGGTCAGCAGCTCATACAGGACCGCACCCAGGGCGAAGATGTCGCTGGCGGGCGTGAGCTTCTGGGCCGTCTGGGTCTGCTCGGGAGAGAGGTACTCCATCCGGGTGGGCACTGGAGCGCTGATCCCACCGTGCGACAGGGTGGTTGGGGAACGGGTCAGGCCGAAGCCGCCCAACACGACCTTGCCGTCGCGCGTGACGTAGACCGCGCCCGGTCGCAGGCCCAGGTGGAGGACGTTGTCAGCGCCGGAGCCCCTGCCGGGGCGGCCGTGCAGGGCTTCGAGGCCGTTGCAGATCTGGGTGGCCAGGTTCAGGAAGACGTTGTGGGGAATGGTCTGATCATGCGACCGGCACCAAGCCAGGACGCGGTCCAGATCAATGCCATCGACGCGGTCTTCGACGATGTAGCGGTCGTCCCCTACCGCCACCCAGTCCAGCACCTGGACCAGGAAGGGGTGGCGGACGCCCACCAGGTCTCGAACGCGCGCTTCGGTGCTGGCCAGGCGCGAGCTGTCGTGGAGGATGTAGGGCAGGACACGGCGGACTACGACATCTTGGCCGCCACCGCTGTTGAGGCGGCCGAGGTAGCTCTCGGCGACCGCACCGGTGCCGAGCTTGCGGAGCAACGTGAAGGGGCCCACGTCCTTGGGGAGGAGCATCATGTCCGGGACGCCTGGTGTGGGGGATGAGGGCGACGTTCAGGTAACTTGCCCCAGGGCAGACCGTGGACCCGCAGCGGCCCATCGGCGCGTGAAGCAAGCTACGGTAGCCCGCTGCCTTCGCTGCATGCAAGCTTCACGGGGCCTCGATGGAAACTTCCCTGTGCTCGCGCCCCTTCCTGAAACGTGGCGCGCTTCTGTTCGCCCTGGGCTTTCTGAGCCCGACCGTGGGGTGCGGCTTGCGCACGACTCATCGCGGCCTGGTGTCCGTGACCGAGACCGGCCGCGCACGGCTTGAGGACTACAGCGGTGTCACCTGGCGGGTGTCAGCAGCCGGGCAGGGTGCGGTACTCGCCGGGCTCGATGGCTGCGAGGTCGAGATCACGGGCAGCCGCTTTGGCCACCGCTTGGGTGTGTCCGACTGGCGCGTAGAGAGCGCCCCTGGGGGCGGTCAGCCCTTCGTCGGGCGTCTGCGCTTGTTTGGCAGCAACTGGCTCATCGACGATCGAAACTCGGGGCAAGCCGTGATCATCGACATGGACGCGGCACCCGAGCTCGCCACCCACGTCGGCAGTCTGATCATCGTGGTCGGCTACGTCTCGGGCGCGCAGATGGTCCGACCTGTGCGGTGGTGGGTTGTCGCTCCCTGAAGGCGTTAGGTCGGCGCCTCCGCAGCATCCCTCCGCAGCATCCCTCCGTAGCAGGTGCCTTCATGACCGCTCCCACCGGGCAGCGCTTTGCGTTGCTCTCCGTGTCTGACAAGACGGGGCTTGTGCCTTTCGCCCAAGCGCTGGTGCGGCACGGCTTCACGGTGCTGTCGACCGGTGGTACCGGACGCGCGCTGCGCGACGGAGACGTCCCCTTCACCCCGGTGAGCGAACACACCGGGCACCCCGAGCTGATGAACGGCCGGGTGAAGACCCTTCATCCCCGAATCCACGCGGGGATCCTGGGCCTGCGAGATGTCCACGCCGACGAAGCCGCGGCCCACGGCATCGGTTGGATCGACCTGGTCGCGGTCAACCTCTACCCCTTCGAGGCGACCGTCACGGGCCCAGATGGACAGCCCGATCCCGCGGTAGACATGGCCGCCGCGGTCGAGCAGATCGACATCGGGGGTCCCAGCATGGTGCGCTCCGCGGCCAAGAATCACCGCTACGTGACCGTGCTCACCAATCCCCAGGACTACGATCGGATCGTGGCAGAGCTGGACGCGGGTGGTGTCTCCGAAGAGACCCGCCTGTCGCTGGCGATCACGGCCTTTCGCCACACGGCTGCGTACGACGCCGTGATCAGTCAGTGGATGGCGCGGCGCGCGGCAAGGGACGGCCTGCTGTCTTCAGTCCAGGCCCAGTTCCCCCCCCAGACCGCGCTGCCGCTCCGTCGGGTGCAGGCGTGTCGGTATGGTGAAAATCCTCACCAGGCGGCTTCTTTCTATGCCGAGCCGGCGGTCGGGGGGCGCAGCATGGCGGCGCTGCGCCAGCACCAGGGCAAGGTGCTCTCCTACAACAACCTCGCGGACCTCGACGCGGCCCTGCGGGCGGTCTTCGAGCACCAGGCTCCGGCAGCCGTGGTGCTCAAGCATGCCAACCCCTGCGGGGCAGCGGTCCACCAAGACGGTCCCAAGTCGGCGTTTCAACTGGCTCTGTCGGCGGACCCCGTGAGCGCATTTGGTAGCATCCTGGCCTTCAACCGTCCCCTCGATCTCGACGCGGTGCGGGCCATCCGCCAAAGCCGGACCTTCTTCGAGATCATCGCGGCCCCCGGCTTCACCGAGGAATCCCTGGAGCTGCTGCGTCGTCGCGAGCGGCTCCGTGTCATGGAGCTACCGGCCGACTGGGCCCAGCGTGAGACCAACGGCACGGACGCGCGCCGCGTCATGGGCGGCTGGTTGCTCCAGGACTGGGATGACCAGCCGGCGACCGACGACTGGCGCGTCGCCAGCCAGGCCGCCCCCACCGCCGACGAGCTCGACGCCCTGCGCTTTGCCTGGGCGGTCTGCCGCCACGTCAAGTCCAACGCCATCGTCCTGGCCAAGGCCGTGGACGGTGGCTTCGTGCTCAATGGGGTCGGCGCGGGCCAGATGTCTCGGGTCGACAGCGTTGTGCTGGCTGTGTCCAAGGCCACCCGCCCGACCGCCGGCAGTGTTCTGGCCAGTGACGCCTTCTTCCCCTTCCCCGATGGCCCCCAGCTAGCGCTGGATGCTGGGGTAAAGGCCATGGTTCAGCCCGGTGGCTCGATCAAGGACCCGGTCGTCTTGGAGACGATCGACGCCGCGGGTGCCC
>JAADHA010000140.1 GCA_013152105.1 Oligoflexia bacterium
CGCTGTACGTGGCGCCGGGGCTGCTCGAAGCGGCCCGGGGGCTGCTGGACACGGTGGCCCTGCCGGCCCAGCGGGGCTGCGGCCGCATCAAGGTGAAGCAGGACTACACCTGCCAGAACCCCGAATGCCGGCGTCGATCCTTGCGCAACCACGTGCACCACGACCAACCGCGCTCCCTGGGCGGCACTGACGACGACGACAACCTGCGGTGTCTCTGTGCAAGCTGCCACCTGCGACTGGTGCATGGTGGCTTCATGGCGGTGGAACGGGTCGGCGACGCCCACGTCTACCTGTACCCAGGCCGGGCGGTGGTCGTGCGCTGATCCGTCCGTCCAGTGATGCGTCCGTCCAGTGATGCGTCCGTCCAGTCGCGACAGATCGCGGGCCGCTCTGGCTTTGCAGGAGCAATCGCAGCACATCGCGCCCCTCGACTTCGATCAAGCGATCGACATCGTCGTGAGCCATCCGCAAGACCTCCGCGGGATCCCTGGTTCATGCGATTGGAGCCGCCCCCATTTTTCCTTGCGTCATGGCCCCTTCGCGTCTTTGCGTTGAGTTCACCTCTCTCGCTCGGGTTCGTCGCTCCACGGCCTTCCTGGCACGGCCTTCCTGGCACGGCCTTCCTGGCGTTGACACATGGCAAGCCCAGCCGCTGCAGCGTCAAACCGATGACGGCATGGAAGGCTGTTAGAACTTCCCAAGCGGCCGGGCCACCTGGGCGCGAAGGGCCGCCAACAGCCCCGCGGGTCTCTGGCCAGCCCCGTCGACGACCGGCAACACTCGTACCTGTGGGTCGGTCCACTCGCAGAGTGTGGCCTGCCGGGGACCGTCGTCTACTGGGCGGATCCACGCGAAGCACTTGCGCCCGTAGGGCTGGGTACACTCGACGTCGTGGTAGGCCGGCGACCATGTCCCCGTGTTGATCAGCTCACAATTTGACAAGCGCGTGTGGTGCTCGACATGGGTGTGCCCCACCACCACGCGGTCGGCGTGGGCGATCTGCACCGCATCCGGCAGGCGCCGCCGCAAGACGCGCTCGGTGCTGTCTACGTCACTGTTCACGCCACGGGCGTAGAAGATGAACGGTGGCAGCAGTACGCCGAAGATGGCCAGGGCCCACCAGGGCGAGATGGGCGAGAACACGTTGTAGACCGTGACCACTTGGAAGCTGACGCCGATCAGCAGGGCGAGGATCAGCGCTCGGTCCAGCCACAGCTCGCGCATCAACTTCCAGGGTGTGAAGGCCGCGGGGTGAACCCGAAGCGCGCCCAGGGCGACGACCTGGCCGACCGTGGCGTTGGCCCGTCGGGCGATGCCGGCCATCCGTGCTTCGAGGAGGAGGGGCCGACGGTAGGCGGGCAGGAAGCTCTCTCGAAGGGTCGCAACCAGGGTGACGATGCTGCTCCACAGCCAGGTGAAGGCCAGCAGGGGCTGCGTCCGGATCAGGTACTTCAAGAAGAAGCGCACATACTCGGACATCGACATGATGAAGCTGCTCTCGGCGTGCGGGTTGAACAGACCCATGCCATTGAGCATATAGCGTTCGGCCAGGTTGCCGAAGGGGACCCGCATGATCTCCTGCCCCCGCCAGCGGATGGTCGGCGACACGGGGTCGTTGCAGAGGCAGTAGGCATCGAACTGGTTGCCGTGTTCGATCAGCGTGTCTCCACCCGCGATGTAGAACCACTCACAGATCCGCACCTGGGCCCGACACCGGTCAGGCAAGGCCAGGGCTTCGATCAGGGCCTGCTGGACGGCCGGCCAGTGCAGCTCGATGTCGTGATTGCCGATCACAAAGACCAGTCGATGGCCGGAGACGACCCACTTGCGCAGGGTCGCCAGGAAGACCGGGTGGTCGCGCAGGATCACGTGCAGCTTGAAGCAGGACTTGTCCTGGGTCGCGCCCAGGCCCCGGCGGCGCTCCAGCCAGCTCACGTGAAAGGGCGGCTGTACGGGGATCCTCATGACGCTATCGAAGTCGAAGATGTCGCCCGCCAGCACCAGCTCGCTGTCCGGGTTCACCTGGCCGAGCAGGTAGTCCACCAGGCGGTCGAAGGAGCCGTCGATGAACAGGTCACGCTGCCGATAGCGTTTCCACAGCGGCAGGCGAGGGCGCACCTTTTGGGCGTCGGTGACGTGGAGATCACTGACGACGATGGTGTGGGCAGAGGTCGAGGGAGAAACGGTCACGGCGAGAGCGGCTGGTCCGTGAGAGAGGCGGCCATCGGGCAGCGGCGGGCAGGCTCAACGCTTCTTGCGGCCCTTCTTGCGGCTGGCCTTGCTGCGCAGGTTGTCAGGGTTGCGGAATCCGGGGCGCGCCACGAAGTCCGAGGGGCGGCTGAGCTTGTTCTCGCGCACTCCGGTCGGGCGACTGGAGCCGCCTTCGGTGGGGGCGGCAGCGGGCGAGGCCGCGTCCTGATCGGTCGCGTCGGGTTCGGTGTCACTGGATGGGTCAGACATGCTCTTCCTCCTGCTGGCGCCCGACGGTAGCGCGACGGGCTGTCGCTGGCCACGCTCCAGTCGACCGCGATAGTGCGATCCTTGCCCAGGAGTGCCCGTGCGCCTCATCTCGATGGCATGGCGAAACGTCTGGCGGAACAGCCGGCGGTCGATGGTCACCATCGCCGCGATGGCCTTCGCGCTGTGGGTGATGATCAACTATATGGGGCTGGTCGACGGCATGATCGTCGGCATGGAGCACGACGCGGTCGACCTCGAGGTTGGCGATCTTCAGGTGGTGGCGCAGGGCTACCGCGACGACCCGGCCCTGGACCTGGTCATCACTGACGAAGGGGCGCTGCTCCAAGGCATCGACGCCCTGGGCTACCAGGCCGCGCCTCGATTGCTGGGTGGGGGCCTGGCTGCGGTGGACCACGACAGCGCCGGTGTCCGCCTGGTCGGCATCGACGTCGCCCGCGACGCCCGGGTGACCAGCATCGCCTCTCGGCTGAACAGCGGCCAGTGGCTGGACCCCGACAGACCCCACGACGTGGTCCTGGGCAAGCGCCTGGCCCGGACCCTGGACGCGCACGTCGACGACCAGCTTCTGGTGCTGTCCCAAGGGGCGGACGGCAGCATCGCCAACGACCTCTACACCATCGCCGGGATCATGGGGGGCGTCGGCGACGCCATCGACCGCAGCACCGTCTTCATGACTGCTGGGGCCTTCCGCGAGCTGATGGTCCTGCCACAGGGTGTCCATCAGGTCACCGTGCGAGTCCCCGCCGGCACCGACCTGGACCTGGCCGCCGCCCGGGTGACTGCCCTGGACAGCGGACAGGCAGAACACGCCATCGACGTGCAGACCTGGCGACAGATCCTGCCCACGCTGGCCACCATGCTCGACAGCACCCGGGGCCTGATGGGGGTCGTCGCCTTCATCGTCTACATTGCCATCGCGATCCTCATCCTCAACGCCATGCTGATGGCCGTCTTCGAGCGAATCCGCGAACTTGGGGTGATGAAGGCCATCGGCTACGGCCCGCTCACCGTCTTCGGGCTGATCCTCGCCGAGTCGGCCATGCAGACCCTGGTGGCGACGGGGCTGGGGCTGGTCCTGGCGCTCCCCAGCATGTGGTACCTCCAGAACGTCGGCATCGACACCGGGGTGCTGGGCGGCATGTCGATGATGGGCATGTCTTTCATTCATCGCTGGACCGGTCTGTACTCGGTTCGTGGGGTCCAGGAACCGGTGTTCATCCTGTGGTTCATGGTGGGCGCGGCGGTGCTCTACCCCGCGCTCAAGGCCGCCCGGATCCGCCCCATCCAGGCCATGCGCTACCAGTAGGAGCCAGCATGAGTGAGCCAGCATGAGTGGACCCGCCCTGCCTCGCCTGGCCTGGCGCAACCTGTGGCGCAACAGGCGGCGCACGCTGCTGACCATGTGCGCGATCACCTTCGGGCTGATGCTGGCCGTACTGTTCACAGCCCTTCAGGACCGCAGCTTCGGCGACATGATCGACCTCGCGGCCCGCATGGCCAGTGGTCACGTCGTGGTCCAGCAACAGGACTACCTCGACTCGCCCTCGCTCAGGCGCACCGTGCCCGACGCGGTGGCGGTGTCGAAGCTGGTGGCTGCCCAGGCCGGTGTCTCCAGGACCACGGCGCGGATCACCGGCCCGATGATGCTGGCCACCGCCGGACAGTCCTATGGCGCCTACTTTCTGGCGGTCGATCCCGCCCAGGAAGATGCACAGACCCTGGCCTTTGTGGACGCCATCGACGCCGGCCAGATGCTCTCGGAAGCCAGTGGCAACCAGATCGTTCTCGGCGCCCGCCTGGCCCACAATCTGAAGCTGAACCTGGGGGACAAGGTCGTCTGCACGCTGATGGACAAGCAGGGTGAGATCGCCAGCGGCCTGGTGCGCCTGTCGGGGACCGTCAGCACAGGGGCGGACAGCACCGACCGGGTCATCGCGCTCTTGCCCATCGACAGCGTGCGGCAGACCCTGGGCTACGGTCCGGCCGAGGCCACCCAAGTCGCGGTCTACCTCGATGATGCGCGGGACAGCCGCGGCGTGCGCGACCGGCTCGCACACTCCCTGACAGCCGGCCTGGCCGCCGCCACCTGGGACCAGGTCAACCCCGAACTGTCCGGCTTCATCGCCATGAAGGTCGGCGGAGGGCGCTTCATGGAGGGGGTCATCATGGTGCTGGTCGCGGCCAGCATCTTCAACACGCTGTTCGTCAGCGTGCTGGAGCGACGGCGCGAGTTCGGGATCATGATGGCCATTGGCTACACGTCCGGCCAGGTGTTTCGGCTGGTCCTGTGGGAGAGCTTCTGGCTGGCGCTGGTCGGCGTGATCATGGGGCTGTGTGTCACAGCGGCGCCCTACTTCTACCTGGTCGCCCACCCCATCGACCTGACCGCTGTCTATGCCCAGCAGGGGCAGAATATGGACCTCGCCGGGATCGGCATGTCGCCCATACTCCACATCGGGATCTACCCCGAGAGCTTCGTCATCATCGTGATCGGCGTCGTCCTCGCCACCATGCTCTCGGGGATCTACCCGGCGTGGAAGGCGGGGCGCACGGTGCCGGTCGAGACCATCAGGCTGGTGTGAGCATGTCCATTCTTCGCTTTCAGGGCGTCACCAAGATCTACCGGCAGGGCCAGGTCGAGGTCCCGGCCCTGCGCGGCCTGGATCTGAGCATCCAGGCTGGCGAGTTCACGGCCCTGGTCGGACCGTCGGGATCGGGCAAGACCACGGCGTTGAACATGGCTGGTGCCTTGGACATCCCCACCAGCGGCACCGTCAGCCTGGAGGGCACCGACCTGGCCGGACTCTCCAAGCGCGCCCTCTCGCACTTGCGGCGTGACCGGATCGGCTTCGTGTTCCAGGCCTACAACCTGATCCCCGTGCTGACCGCCTATGAGAACGCCGAGTCTGTGTTGGCCCTGCAAGGCGTCGCCCTGGCGGACCGTCGACAGCGCGTGATGGCCCTGCTCGACGAATTGGGCCTGGCGGGCATGGAGGACCGGCGCCCCGACCAGCTCTCGGGCGGCCAGCAGCAGCGCGTGGCCATCGCCCGGGCCATCGCCAGCAAGCCCGCCATCGTCCTGGCCGACGAACCCACCGCCAACGTCGACTCCGAGACCAGCCAGCGCCTGCTCGGCCTGATGCAGAAGCTCAACGAAGAGCGAGGCGTCACCTTCCTGTTCAGCACCCACGACGACCGCGTGCTCGCCTATGCTCGGCGGGTGGTGAAGCTGGTGGATGGCGCGGTGGCCGAGGACAGCGCGGCGTAGGAGCAGTGCGGGCTAGGGCGCGCGCCCAGCAACTCCAACGGCGCTCAGGTCGGGGTAGGTCCCGCAAAATACGTCAGGCTCGTGGGTCAGGCATTGTCGTGTCACGATGCCGCACCCGCTCGCCCTCGCTCGCTCGCCCCCCAAGGCCGCCATGCCCCTGCTGCTCCTCGCCCCCTTCGCCCCGCTCGCCCTCCTCGCTCTCGGCTGCACCTCGCCCGGCACCTCGCCCGGCACCTCGACCGACACTGCGACCGGCACTGCGACAGTCGACATCCCCGACCGCATCCACCTGGCCGGGGGGCGCATTCGCGACGCGAGCGGACGCGCGCTGGTGCTGCGCGGCGCCAACGACAGCAATGACGCCAAGGACCCGGGCACCGGCTTCCTGGGCTGGACCACGCGCGACGATATGGACAAGCTGCGGGCCTGGGGCTTCGACTCGGTCCGCCTGCTGACCTTCTGGGAGGCGATCGAGCCGACCGAGGGCCAACTCGACGATGCCTACCTCGATGCGCTCGAGGATCGGGTGAATCGCGCGACGGACGCGGGCCTGATGGTGATCCTGGACATGCACCAGGATCTGTGGGGGCGCGGATTTGGCGGCGATGGAGGGGCCGAGTGGACCTGCGATGCCAAGCTCTACGACAGCTTCGAGCCCACCGACCCGTGGGGCCTGGGCTACCTCTCGGACCAGGTCTGGACCTGCTTCGACCGCTTCTGGGCCAGCGATGACCTGCAGGATCACTACGTCGACGCCTGGGCGGCGGTGGCTGAGCGGGTCGCGGACAACCCGATGGTGATCGGCTTCGACCTGATGAACGAGCCCTGGCCCGCCTATGGCGACGCGGACGCCTTCATGGCGGGCCCCCTACAAGCGCTGTACGGACGGGTGGCCCAAAGTCTGACCGAGGTGGCGCCCGGCAAGCTGATCTTCATCGAACCCATCACCCTGACCCAGTACGGTGTGCTGACGCCCGGCTTCACGCCCACCGATGGCATGGAGCTGGTCTACGGGCCGCACTACTACGACCCGGCGGTTCACGAGGGTCAGCCCTACGATGGCGACCCGAGCAGGCTGGACGCAGCTTTCGATGCCTATGACGATCACGCCAGCACCCTGAAGAGTACCTGGTGGTTGGGCGAGTACGGTGGAGGATATGGGGACAGCGGCATCGCCGACTACCTCTCTGATATCGACGCCCGCCTGGCAGCACGAGGGGTCGGCTCGGCCATCTGGACCTATGACAAGGGGGGTGGCTTCGCGATCCTGGACGACAAAGGGCTCATGCGCGCCGACGTGGCCCAGGCCCTGCTCCACCCCAGGGTGGCCGTCTATGGTGGCGATCCCGGTGGCGAGAGCTGGGACGCCGACACCCAGACCCTGACCTTCACCGTGCTGACCTTGCAGGGGGTGCCGACGGACTCCGAGCTGTGGATTGGAGACGCCGACCCGGCCGCGCTGGTGGTGGAGGGAGGCAGCCTGGCGCAGGGGAACCAGGCCGGGTGGGTGACAATACACACGGACGCCGGCAGCGTGGGTGACACCGCCACCGTATCGGTTCAGGTCCCGAGCCGCTGACCGCCCGTGCAGCGCTCATCCATCGAACTTGTCGCCCAGCATTCCGCCGACTTCCAGCGCTTGGAGCAGGTGAGGCCGCGAGTCGAAGACGATGATGAAGCGATTCTTGTGACAGAAGCGCGCCCCAGGCACCCCACAGGCGGCGACCAGGTCGTCGTCGGACAGCCCAGCCCAGGCCGCCGGAAGGGGCCGCTTCTGCGCGAAGCTGCCGTCTTCGGGGGGGATCGCGACCGCGCGCCACGATCCATCCAGGCCGGGCATGATCACGAAGTCGGTGGGGTGGGTTTGGCCACCCAGCGCGAAGTAGGCCGGCTTCCAGGGCACGTAGCGGGGAAGCTCCAGCAGGTTGCTGCCCGTTGCTAGCGCTTTGTCCATGGTTTCGCGGACGATGGTTTCGGCTTCAGCCAGCTCGCGATGCTCGGCGACGGTGCCCGCGATGAGCAGGCTGGCCACGTCGACCGCCCGCAGGAAGGCGTCGTCAAACTCATCGAGGGTGACGGATCCGCGGTTGCAGGCCGAGACGATGTTGGCGAAACAGGGAACATTGGAACGGGGCTCCACCCGACCGTTGTCGACAGCGTCGACGTAGGCGACGATGCGGGTTTGCAGCATGGCCCCCAGGCCGGGCTGGATCAGGGACTGCTGGCAGAGCCAGTCCAGCACCATGCCGGCGGATGACCACTGGCCCGTGTAGGACTTCTGGTGGTGGTCGAAGCGCCGCAGCGCCGGGTCGTAGATCCCGCCGACGTCAATGACGACATCCGCCTGGTCGATGCGCTGGTTGTCGCGGGTGCGCACCAGCGTGGCGTCGCGATCCATGAACGCGCGGATCAGCGCATAGGCCAACACGTCGTCGGCGTGAAATCCGCCGTTGTGGGTTGCTACTTCGATGGCCATGCGGTCTCCAGGGTAGCGAAGGGACCTATTCGGCCAGGACCTGGCGGGGCAAGTGGATCTGCGCAGGATCGCGGCTCACAACCCCTCGACCAGCGTCTTTAGAGCGGCGACCGCGTCCGGCTCGACGCAGTAGCAGCGCCGGGGGCCGTCGACCTCGCCGCGGATCAGGCCGGCATGACGGAGTGTGGCCAGATGTTGGCTGGCGGTCGAGGCAGCGACCGGGAGCAGCTCGGCGAGCTCGCCCGCGAAGCAGGTGTCCTGGGCCAGCAGGAAGCGCAGGATGGTCACTCGGTGGGGATGTCCCAGGGCTCGGCAGAGGCTGGCGAGCTGGGCGTCGCCGTCAGGCTGAGGCACGTAGGCCGAGCCGGCAGAGTCGCAGCAGGACGAGGAGGGCGAGGGCGAGTCCATGGCACACCTTTCGTTGTTCGATGATCCACGTAAAGAGCCGCATCCACACAAGCAAGGGCGCGTGTGCCTGGGTCGAAGGCATAGACTGCGGTATCGTGGGTCCTGTGAGGATACGGCCTCACATCGATGTCAGGACCGGCCTCGAAGAGGTCACGCCTTCCGTACAGGACCCGGCATGCACACCCTGCCCTTCATCCTCGCGACCCTCGGCCTCTTCGCTTGCAGCCAGCAGTCCCCCAGCAATGCGCCCCCTCCTCCCCCGACTGAAGGCCCCAAGCCCATCGTCATCGGCGGGTCGAGCACGGTCTTTCCGATCACCGAAGCGGTGGCCAAGGCCTTCCAGTTTGCCCACAACAGGCACGTCAGCACCAGCGTCTCGGGCACGAGCACGGCCCTGAAGAAGCTGTGCGAGGGCGACCTGGCGATCATCGGGGCCAGCCGACCGATCAACCAGGCCGAGCTTGCCCAGTGCGAAGAACACGGCGTCTCCTACATCGAGCTTCCGATCGCCTACGACGGGATCGCCGTGGTCGTGAACCCCGAAGCCCGCTGGGTCGACAAGCTGTCGGTGGCCGAACTGAAGACCATGTGGGAACCCGCCGCCCAAGACAAGATCATGAAGTGGAGCCAGATGCGAACGGGCTGGCCAGACGAAGATCTGCGCCTGTTCGGCCCCAGCGCCGACAGCGGCACCTACGACTACTTCACCAAGGCCATCGTCGGGGAAGAGCACAGCAGCCGCAGCGACTACATCAACAGCGAGAACCACGCTGTCCTGGTCGCCGGGGTCAGCGCCGATCGCCTGGCCTTGGGCTTTGTCGGGCTGGCCTACTTCAAGAAGAACACCGACAAGCTGCGGATCGTGCCGATCGACGACGGCAACGATGCCGACGGGGCCGGCGCCATCGCGCCCACCAGCCTCTCGGTCGCCGATGGCAGCTACCAGCCCCTGACGCGGCCGCTCTTCCTGTATGTCAATGCCGAAGCCGCAGCGCGGCCCGAGGTCCAGAACTTCATCCACTTCTACCTCAATGAGGGACGGCCGGCGATCTCGAACGTCGGCTACATCCGCCTGTCCGACGCCGCCTACAAGACGATCCAGGCCCGCTTCGACCAGCGCACGACCGGTACGCTCTTCGGTGGCGAAGGCAGCAGGGTCGGCGCCTCGGTCGAGGACCTTCTCACCACGAAGTGAAACCACCCAGGCGCGCGGGCCCCAGATGGATTAGACGCGCCCGCCCGCCTGGAGCACAAGCCATGCAGGTTGGTGTACCGAGAGAGCTGGCAGCAGCCGAGCGCAGGGTCGCCGTCGCACCGGACACGGTGCCGCGCCTGGTCAAGCTCGGCTTCACCGTCGCAGTCGAGGCTGGCGCAGGAGACGCCGCCGGCTTCACAGACCAGGCCTACGTCGACGCCGGCGCCACCCTCGTCGACCGAGAGGCGGCCTGGGGCAGCGACATCGTGGCTCACATCGAGCCCCCTGGCGTCCGACCCGATGGTCAGGCCGAAGTAGACGATCTGCGCGCCGGGGCGATCCTGGTCAGCATGCTGGACGCGGCCCGCAACGGCGATCTGTTGGCCGCCATCGCCGCCCGGGGCGCCAGCGCGGTGGCCCTGGAGCGGGTGCCTCGCATCACGCGCGCCCAGAAGATGGACGTGCTGTCCAGCATGGCCAACATCGCCGGTTACCGGGCGGTCATCGAGGCCGCCAATATCTACGGCAGCTTCTTCACGGCCCAGATGACGGCGGCCGGAAAGGCGCCGCCATGCCGCGTGCTGGTCATCGGGGCTGGCGTCGCGGGTCTGGCGGCGATGGGCGCCGCGCGGGCCTTGGGGGCCGAGGTCCGGGCCTTTGACGTGCGCCCGGCCTGCCGCGAGCAGGTCGAAAGCATGGGCGGCCAGTTCCTGGAAGTCCAGATCGAAGAGAGCGGTGAAGGGGGCGGCGGCTACGCCAAGACGATGAGCCCCGAGTTCATCGCCGCCGAGATGGCCCTCTTCCTGAAGCAGGCCAAGCAGGTCGACGTCATCATTACGACGGCGCTCATCCCGGGCAAGCGAGCCCCCACGCTGATCACCGCCGACCATATCGCGGCCATGAAGCCGGGCAGTGTGGTGGTCGACATGGCGGCCGCGACCGGTGGCAACTGCGAGCTGAGCCAGGCCGGCAAGGCGGTGGTGAAGAACGGCGTGACCATCATCGGCTACACCGACCTGGCCAGCCGCATGGCGCCGGTCAGCAGCCGCTTCTTCGGCCAGAACATCGCCCACCTGCTCGATGATATGGGCGGCGGCGAGGACATGAAGATCGACCTGGAAGACCAGGTCCTCCACCAGACCGCGGTGGTCTACAACGGCGCCGTGCGGTGGCCGATTGAGCCCTTCCCCACCGCCGCTCCACCGCCAAGACCGACCCCAGCGGCCGCCCCTGCGGTCATCCCGGCCACAGCCGCCGCCAAGGTCCCACCCAAGCCCAGCAAGGCGCCCGCGATCCTGTCGCTGGTCGCGGCGGTCATCCTGGTGATCCTGGCGTTTACGGCGCCCGGTGACTTCCTGCAGCACCTGACGGTCTTCGTGTTGGCGGTCTTCGTTGGCTGGCAGCTCATCTGGAACGTCAGCCCCGCGCTCCACACTCCCCTGATGAGCGTCACCAACGCCATCAGCGGGATCATCATCCTCGGCGGCCTGCTCCAAGCCGGGACCGGCAAAGAGATCAACCTCTCGGTCATCCTGGGCGCGGTCGCCATCCTGTTCGCCAGCATCAATGTCGCCGGCGGCTTCCTCGTGACGCAGCGCATGCTGCGCATGTTCCACAAGTAGGGGCTCACCGTGGAAGCAAGCACCCTGATCGCCGCCTACCTGGCCGCCGCGGTCCTGTTCATCCTCAGCCTGGGTGGGCTGTCCTCGCAAGAGACCGCCCGCCGAGGAAACCTGTTCGGCGTCATCGGCATGATCATCGCGGTCGCCGTGACGGTGATCTCTCCCCAGGTCCATGGCTATGGGCTGATACTGGGTGCCGTCGCGATTGGCGGCGCGGTCGGCGCCTTCTTGGCCCTGCGCGTCGTCATGACCGCCATGCCCCAGCTCGTGGCCCTGCTGCACAGCTTCGTCGGCCTGGCCGCCGTGCTGGTCGGACTCAGCTCCTACCTGCATCCCTACGACGAACTGAACTCGACAGCCCAGCAGGCCGTACACCTCACCGAGGTCTGGGTGGGCGTGGCCATCGGCGCCATCACCCTGACCGGATCGGTCATCGCCTGGGGCAAGCTGCGTGGCAGCATCTCTGGCCGGGCCCTGCTGCTGCCAGGACGCCACTTGCTCAACCTGCTGGCCGTGCTGCTGGTGGTGGGGGCTGGTGTCGCCATGACCGCCGGGGATGCCTTTGGAGTCTCGGCCCTGGCGACGCTGGGCTGGCCGCTGCTGCTGGGCATCACCGCCATCTCATGCCTGATGGGCATGCACCTGGTCCTGGCCATCGGCGGCGCCGACATGCCCGTCGTCGTGTCCCTGCTCAACAGCTACTCGGGGTGGGCCGCGGCTGCGGCTGGCTTCATGCTGAACAACGACCTGCTCATCGTGACCGGTGCGCTGGTCGGGTCCTCGGGTGCCATCCTCAGCACCATCATGTGCAAGGCCATGAACCGGTCCATCTGGAACGTGGTCTTCGGCGGTTTCGGTGCCAAGCCATCCAAGAAGAGCTCGGCCCAAGAAGGCCCACAGGGCGAGGTCGTGCAGATCGATGTCGACGGCTTGGTCGATCTGCTGGGTGACGCCAAGGATATCGTGATCGTGCCCGGCTACGGCATGGCGGTTGCGCGCGCGCAGCACCCGGTTGAACGCTTCACATCGATCCTTCGCAAACGCGGCAAGAACGTGCGCTACGCGATCCATCCCGTCGCGGGCCGCCTGCCTGGCCACATGAATGTGCTGCTGGCGGAAGCCGGGGTGCCCTACGATATCGTCTTGGAGATGGACGAGATCAACGGTGATCTGCCGGACACCGACGTGGTGATGGTGATTGGCGCCAACGACATCGTGAACCCCAGCGCCCAGACCGATCCCGACAGCCCCATCGCCGGCATGCCGGTGATCGAGGCCTGGAAGGCCAAGAACGTGATCGTGCTCAAGCGAGGCATGGGCAGTGGCTATGCCGGTGTGCAAAACCCCCTCTTCTTCAAGGAGAACACGCGCATGCTCTTCGGCGACGCGCGAGACACCATGGAAAAGGTCGTGGCGGCGCTCGGCTGAGCCGAGCCAGAGCAGACGACGACGATCAGGTGAAATGGGCGAGGCTGCGCCCTGTGAGGCCACCTGTCGCCCTATGAAGGCACACTCGTCAGTCCTCTGAGTGGTGTGCCTGTGGCCCGCGACCCTGTCCAGCCGATTCTGACCTTCGCTCCGCGCCCGCGGGGCGCCCGGCATGGCGGTGGACGCACGCACCAAGGCCACCCGCGGCAGGAACGCACGCGGCTCTGCGATGTGTTGGACCTGGGCTTCGTCGTCGGATCGGGACGGATCGCCGCCCTGCGCGTGAACCAGGGTTCCGGCAGCGCGATCATCGACGCACTCTTCGCCACCCCACAACCCACCGGTCAGGTGGCGGTGCCCCTCCCGCGGTGTACGGGCTGGCTGGCGGAAGACCCGTCCAATGCCGGCATTCGATGGGCTTCCTCGGTACGCGCCGCGCTGGTTGTCGACTGCGCTGGCCTGCCCTTGGGCAGGGTGCACACCTTGGTGGTTGACCACCAACGTCAGCTCGTGACGGACCTGCTGCTCGATGACGGCAGCCGGGTGCCCGTGGACGACGCGGCCTTTCTCGGCACGGACCGGGTCCTGGTCGAAGCAGACACCCATGTCGTCGGGGACCTGGCGCTGTGGTTGGCCCTGCAAGACGACGTGGTGCGGGGGCGACTGTGGTGGGCGGACGGGTTTGAAGTGCCCCCCGCGCTGGAGTCACACGCGGCGGCTGGACGCTGATCTTCGGTGGGTCTCCGACATCAAGGTGGCATTCCTGACGTGACACCGCTGTTCATGCCGGTCTTGGGCCCGGCTGTGTGTGGATGGAGAGAGGCAGGTCGAGCATCGCCGAGAGCGACGACCTGGAGCTTCGACGCGATCGGGCACGAACCAAGACGGAGAAGGAGCGCCGGAGCATCGCTATGAACCTCTGGCGAGGTGGTCGAGGTGCTGACCAGCCGGCCTGGCTGCTCGCCTGTAGGCTGTCACAGAAGAGGCCGGCGGCACCGAGGCCGTCGAGGCAGCCATACTCGCAACCCAGGCCAGCCTGCACACTACTGTCCACGCAGCTACAGCAGGGATCGTACCCGTACGCCTAACGGCGTTAACTGTCCGCTTTATATCTGCCTTTTTGATCGGTGGCCTTGCTCCCGAAGTTCACGCATCCGGGCCCCTCCCATCTCGCCGGCAGACCCAACACGGCGTCTCCGCGACCACCAAACCCGACCAAACCCGATTGCTCCCGGGTCTCCACCGGTGCTAAACCCAATGCGCACCGCCTCCAACCACCACAGCGCATTCAAGGAGCACCCGATGGACGACCGATGGCTCTCGGTGGACGAGATCGCCAAATACCTGGGCATCGCCAAGGACACGGTCTACACCTGGGTCACCTCCAGGGGCATGCCGGGCCACAAGGTCGGCCGCTTCTGGAAGTTCAAGCGCGGCGAGATCGATGCCTGGGTGCGGGCTGGCGGCGCTGCACAGGGTCCGAAGCCCCAAGGCGGGGGCAAATGAATCGAGTCCTGGTCACCTGGGTCGGTCGCACCGATCTACGCGCTCTTGCCGAGGAGGTCACGGTCGGCCTGGGTCCCATCGCGCAAGCCGTGCGCGCCCAGGACTTCGATCAGGTCATCCTGCTCCACGACTACGCCGCAGATGAGGTCCAGCCCTACGCCGACTGGCTCTCCTCCCACACCTCCGCGCCGCTCACGCTGCGACACGAGCCCCTCTCAGGCCCCACCCACTTCGGGGAGATCTACCAAGCCGCCGTGCGCACCATCGAACACGCCTTGGAGAGCGCTGGCGACTCCTGCGAACTGGTCATCCACCTGAGCCCGGGCACGCCGGCCATGGCCGCAGTTTGGATTCTGCTCGCCAAGACGCGCTTCCCGGCCACGCTCATCGAGTCCTCCCGACAGCACGGCGTCCGCGAAGCGACCGTGCCCTTCGACATCGCGGTGGACTTCCTGCCCGATCTGTTCCGCGGCCCCGACGAGCGCATCGAGCGCCTCGCCCGCGGCCTGCCCCCCAACGCTCCTGAGTTCGAAGCGATCCTCCACCAGAGCCAGGTGATGCGACGGGCCGTCACCCGCGCTCGAAAGGTCGCTCTGCGCTCGGTCCCCGTCCTCATCGAGGGCGAGTCGGGCACCGGAAAGGAGCTCTTCGCCCGCGCCATCCACCAGGCCAGCCCACGCAAGTCCGGGCCGTTCATCGCCGTCAACTGCGGCGCCATCTCGCCAGAGCTGGTTGAGTCCGAGCTCTTCGGCCACGAGAAGGGCGCGTTTACCGGCGCGAACAAGCAGCGCAAAGGCTACTTCGAGGCCGCGCATGGTGGCACCCTCTTCCTCGACGAGATCGGAGACCTGCCGGCACCTGCCCAGGTCAAGCTCCTCCGGGTGCTGCAGGAGCGCGAGATTGTGCGCGTTGGCGCCACAAGCCCGGTTCAGGTGGACGTGCGCATCATCGCCGCCACCCACCGCACCATCACCGACGAGATCGCCGCTGGGCGCTTTCGTGAAGACCTGTTCTACCGGCTGGCGGTTGCCATCCTCAAGCTACCGCCGCTGCGTGAACGCCACGGTGACCTTGGCCTGCTCATCGACGCGCTCCTTGGACAGGTGAACCAGGAGAGCGAGTCGGATCCGGGCTACCAGCACAAGACCCTTTCCGCTAGCGCAAGAAATCTTCTGCTTCAACACCCATGGCCGGGCAACGTGCGAGAGCTGCTGAACACCTTGCGACGCGCCGCGATCTGGTGTGGCGACGAGGTGATTCGGGGGGAGGACATCCGCGATGCGCTGCTCCCGCCTCGGCCCATCGCGGCCACAGGAATCCTCAACAAGCCCCTTGGGGACGGGCTCGACGTGCAAGAGCTGCTGGTGACAGTGGCA